>JAZDMY010000042.1:0-2947 GCA_043800435.1 bacterium | reverse complement strand
CCGTCTCCTTGTATTTTATATCCGCGATTTTCCCAACCAGCGCATCCGTTTTATCATTTCCCCTCTTGAGAGGCGACTGTCCCGTCAGATGACGGGGGGTTAGGGGTGTGTTGAGCCCCCCCTTTTTAAAAGGGGGTAAAGGGGGTTTTAACCGAAAATACGACCACACTCTTGTCCTCAATGATGCCGCCTTCCCAATGTATAATAAATTTCCATATTTATCATAAAAATAATAAACACCAGTGATTCTTGGTAAAGATTGAAGCTGATTTAAAATTTTTTTATTAAAATTTGACATAAATTCAAAAAAGAGTATTATTAAATTATAACTTTCTCATTTTAAATCGTCCTTTTAAGAGGGGGGATGAAAAGTCCCTCCTCGCATTCTGCCCTCCCTTGATAAAGGAGTTAAATACTCCCATTTATCATCCCCCTAAAGGGGGTCATCTACGGAATAATCTATAGATGACCCCCAGTTAATTTTTTCCCGCCCATGCGCGGATTTTTTTATTATCTAATAAAGGTTATTTCATAATTCATAATTCCTGCTTTCCACAAATTACTGCCAATTTCTCAATTTCTTAATTTCTATTCCCCAATATCCCCCTCAAAAACCTCCCCGTATAACTTTCCTCATATTTTATAATTTCCTCCGGAGCGCCTGCGGCCACAACCCGTCCGCCGCCTTCTCCGCCTTCGGGACCGAGATCAATAATCCAATCCGCCTGCTTTATCACATCCATATTATGCTCTATAACAATAACGGAATTTCCCGCGTCCGCAAGGCGGTGCAAAACATTTAATAATTTATTTATATCCTCAAAATGGAGTCCCGTTGTCGGCTCATCCAGGATGTACAATGTCTTACCTGTGGCGCGGCGTGAAAGTTCAGTCGCCAGTTTAATCCTTTGCGCCTCGCCGCCGGATAAAGTTGTGGCGGACTGGCCTATACGAATATAACCTAATCCTACCTCGTATAAAGTTTTTAATTTATCCGCAATCTGCGGAATATCCGCAAAAAATATTATTGCTTCCTCAATAGACATTCCTAAAACTTCGGAAATATTTTTATTTTTATACTTAACTTCCAATGTCTCGCGATTATAACGAGTGCCGTTGCATACGTCGCAAGGAATAAAAACATCCGGCAAAAATTGCATCTCCACTTTTAAGAACCCCGCGCCTTCGCAATTATCGCATCTGCCGCCGCGCACATTAAAACTAAATCTTCCAGGACCGTAACCGCGGGCGCGCGATGCTTTTGCCGCAGCGAATAATTCCCGTATCGCCGAAAAAAATCCGACATAAGTAGCGGGATTTGAGCGCGGCGTTCTGCCTATCGGCGACTGGTCTATATCAATAACTTTGTCTAAATATTCAATGCCCTTGATTTCCTTATAATTACCCGGTTTTTCTTGGCTATGATGATATTTTCTTGAAAGCGCGCGAAATAGAATATCATTTATTAATGTGGATTTTCCCGAGCCGGAAACGCCTGTTATGCAGGTAAATGTTTTTAAAGGAAATTCAACTTTTATATTTTTTAGATTATGTTCCGCCGCGCCTGTAATAGTTAAAAATTTCTTATTCTTAATCGGACGGCGCTGAGCTGGAATTTCAATTTTTTTCTTGCCTGAAAGATATTTTCCTGTAATAGAGTCCTCAGCTTTTATAATGTCTTCCACGCTGCCCTTTGCCACAATGCGCCCGCCATGTTCACCTGCAAATGGTCCGATATCAACGATGTAATCCGCCTCGCGAATTGTTTCTTCGTCATGTTCAATAACAATCAGGGTATTTCCTAAATTTTTAAGATACACGAGGGTATCTAATAATTTTTTATTGTCTCTTGCGTGAAGTCCTATAGACGGCTCGTCTAAAACATATAGCACGCCGACAAGAGCGGACCCGATCTGGGACGCGAGACGTATTCTTTGCGCCTCGCCGCCTGCCAAGGTGCTTGCTGTTCTATCCAATGTCAAATAATCCAGCCCGACATTAGCAAGAAATCTTAGACGATTTTTTATTTCTTTTAAGATTTTATCCGCAATAAGATGTTCTTTTTGTGTTAATTTCACTTCTTTACCATCTCCCCCTTCTTCCCCCCTTTTACCTTCTTTATCCTCTTTGCACAACTCCTCAAAAAACTCCAGCGCCCTCTTCACATTCATAGCCGAAACCTCGGCAATATTTTTCCCGCAAATATTTACAAGCAAGCTCTCCTGCTTATAGCGGCTTCCTTTGCACACAGAGCATAACTTTGTTTCCATATATTTTTCAATCTCATCTCTTACCGACGAAGACTCTGTTTTTAAATATCGCTCCTCAATATGTTTTAATATTCCTTTGAAATTTATATTAAAAACATTGGTTCCTGATTTAGGAAAATATTTAACTTTTAATATTTCCCCATTTTCCGGACCGTAAAGCAGTATATTTTTCTGATACTCGGGCAAATTTTTAAGCGGTGTATGCGTATCTATGCGAAAATGCTCGGCTGCGGATTTTAACATCCAACCCCAATAATTTTTTTGCGTATAACTCCATGGAAGAATTCCGCCTTGGGCGATAGTTTTACTCTCATCCGGCATTACCATCCGCACGCTTATTTCTTTTTTAGTTCCTAAGCCATTGCATTCGGGGCAGGCGCCGTATGGACTATTGAAAGAAAACATCCTCGGTTCAATCTCAGGAAAATTATAACCGCATTTCGGACATGACAAATTTTCATTAAAATAAATTTCATCTTCCACTGTTGTAGAGACGCGATTAATCGCGTCTCTACGACTGCTTTTTTTTCGCGCCGTTTCGTTTTCTTTTTTATGTTGATTCGTGTAAACCACCAGCGCAATTCCCTTGCTTAATCCCAGCGCGGTTTCCAACCCTTCAAAAATTCTTGACATGTTGTCTGCGCTAATTTGTATTTCATCTATCAATACTTCAATAT
>JAZDMY010000020.1:0-8724 GCA_043800435.1 bacterium | reverse complement strand
GAAACAGGAGTGGAGTCGGTTGAAAATTTCGCGAAGGAACATTATTCAACAAGACAACAAAACAAGAAAGCAAAAAAACAAAAAAGCAAGAAAGTAAGCAAACCTGCCGCCGCTTCCTCCTGCGCTAAAGCTGCGGCGGACAAGAAAGCTATGGCGGGCAAGCAGAAAAGCAAGAAGACAACAAAACGTAAAAAAAGAAATTAAGAAATTGAGAAATTGGCTAAAATTCACCTAAATTACAATTCACCTAATTTACCTAATAAAAATTAAAATTTTTTAATGCAAAATTCCCAATTTATTTTTTTATTTGACATTGGAAATCAGGCATTTTATTAGGTGAATTAGAAATTAGGTGAATTAGGTGAATTTTAAAATGTGTCAAAAATAATAACCGATAAGAAAAAAATTGAAGATTTATTAACGCGGGGAGTGGTTGATGTTATTGTTAAAAAAGATTTAGAAGAAAAGCTGATGTCAGGGAAGAAACTGCGTGTTAAATACGGGATTGATCCGACTGGACCTAAAATTCATTTAGGCAGGGCATCTACCATGAGGAAATTAGCAAAGTTTCAAGAACTTGGGCATCAGGTTGTTTTAATAGTGGGAGATTTTACCGCGCAAATAGGAGATGCATCCGATAAGACGAACGAGCGGCCGATGCTTACGGATAAACAAGTGAAAGAAAATATGGAAAATTATCTTCCGCAAATTGGAAGAATTATTGATATAGAAAAAGCGGAAGTGCGGTATAATAGCGAGTGGCTTGGAAAATTATCTTATTCGGATATTTGCCGCCATGCGGATAATTTTTCCGTGGCGCAAATTTTAGACAGGGAAAATTTTTCAAAAAGAATAAAAGAAGGAACGAGAATTTCTTTGCGCGAGCTGCTTTATCCTTTAATGCAAGGGTATGACAGCGTGGCGATAAAAGCTGATGTTGAAATCGGCGGAAGCGACCAATTATTTAATGTTTTGGCCGGACGGGAGCTGCAACGGGATTACGGGCAGGAAGCGCAAAACATAGTTACATTTAAATTATTGGATGGAACCGATGGAAGAAAAATGAGCACCAGCTGGGGAAATATTATCTGTATCACGGATGATGCGGATAGTATTTATGGAAAAATTATGTCAATGCGCGATGAGTTAATTACTCAATATTTTGAACTTTGCACGGATGTTGGGCTGGCAGAAATTAAAAAAATGGAATCTGAAATAGCTAAAAATAAAATAAATCCCCGCGATTTAAAAATGGATTTAGCGAGGGAGATTATTAAAATATACCATAATGAAAAATCGGCATTTGCGGCAGAAGAAAATTTTAAAAATGTTTTTCAAAAAAAAGAAATTCCAGACGAAGTGGCGGAATTTGAAGTGAAAGAAAAAAATATAAATATACTTGACTTACTGGTAAAAACTGATCTTGCTAAAAGCAAAGGAGAGGCGCGAAGGTTGATAGAACAAAAGGGGGTAAAAATTGATGGACAAGTTATAACTGATGCCAACCTGATAATTAAAATTTCTTCAGGCGGGGTTTTAATTCAGAAAGGGAAGAGGTTTTTTATAAGAGTTAAGAGGAGCACATAAAAATTTTTCCAATATGTTTCTAAATTCAGAAAGATGCAGAAGTTTTGACATAGTCAGATTTTTTTTGATTTTTTTGGTATGGTTTGCTGGGATTTGGGCAATTCTGCATACTATGAATAAAGTTGAGAAAGAAGGGATGGCTATGTTTGATTATGGGATAGAAGTGGAACACAATATAAAAAATTAGAATTACGGATTATGAATTATGAATTACGAAATAAGGGCTTGAGCAAAAATAAAATCCCCATCTGACGCTCATTATGCATTCATCTGTAACTTTTACTCAATCACAAAATTTTCATAGTAGCTTAGGCTACGACTCAAATTTTGTTCAATCGTAAAACTTGCATCTGAGCGCATACTGAACGCCATATAGGGAAGTTATTTTTGCTCAAGCCCTAAAAATAAGATTTCTTATATTTTCTTGATTCCTAATTCTTAATTCTTAAATATATGCCATTAACAACAATATCAAGCGATGATGTAGATGAAAAATTTCAGCAAAAAATGAAAGAAATAAAAGATGATGATTTAGAAAGAGCTTCTAACGAAAAAGCCGGTATTTTAGGGCTGCCTTATATTAATTTGCAAAATTTTCCCGTAAGTCCTGATGCGATTTCATTACTGACTGAGGAAAAAGCGAAAGATATGGGCGCTGTTTGTTTTTTTTATACAAGGGAAGAATTTCGCATTGGATTTTTTGACGAAAATAATTTTGATAAAATTAAAGAATTAATTGATGAATTGCATAAAAAAACAGGCGCGCACGGGGTTGCTTATTTAATTTCAAAAAATAGCTATTTGCGGGCGTTAAAGGTTTATATCGCTATACCGAAATTGCATTTAGTTTCTAAGGGCATAAGCATTACGGGGGAAGATATAGATAAATTTAGATCGGGTATAGGGGATTTAAAGCAACTTCAGGAGAAAATAAAAGAAGTTTCTCTAACCGAATTAATGACATTAATTATCGCTAGTTCTTTGCAAATGCGCGCATCTGATATACATATTGAGGTGGAAGAACATGATGTTAAGCTAAGGTTCAGAATAGACGGCATATTGCATGATGTCGCCAGTATTGATAAAAATGACTGGCCAAAAATTATTTCAAGAATTAAATTAATCTCTAAATTGAAATTAAATGTTGTAAATAGACCGCAGGATGGGAGATTTACTATTCTCCTTAAAGATGGAGATATTGATGTCCGTGTTTCCGCTTTGCCTACAACATGGGGGGAAAGCGTTGTTATGCGTATTTTAAGCTCATCAGTGCAAGGACTTAGATTTGATAATTTGGGCTTGCGGAAAAAGTCGTTTGAAGATCTGGAGCGGGAAATAAAAAAGCCGAATGGGATGATAATAACTACAGGTCCGACCGGCAGCGGCAAGACAACGACTTTATACGCTATGCTTAATAAATTAAATTCCGAAGGCAGTAAAATTATTACACTTGAAGATCCGATTGAATATAAGTTAGAAGGAATTAATCAAAGCCAGGTTGATGAATATAAAGGATATACTTTTGCAAAAGGATTACGTTCAATTTTGCGACAAGATCCTGATATTGTTATGGTCGGGGAAATTCGCGATGATGAAACAGCGGATATCGCCATTAACGCGTCGTTAACAGGACATTTGGTTATTTCCACAATTCACACAAATAGCGCCTCCGGCGCCGTCCCGCGTTTTATGGCGCTTAACGCAAAGCCATATCTTTTAGCCCCCGCGCTTAATGCTATAATCGGTCAACGTTTGCTCCGCCGAATTTGCCAGGACTGCAGAAAGGAATATATTATAAGCGATGAAGAGCGGGAAGAAATAAAAAAAATAATCTTGTCAATTCCCGAAAATTCAGGAGAAAAAACACCTCCGTTGGAAGAAATAAAATTTTATAAGCCGGTCGGCTGCGAGAAATGCAATAATCTCGGATATAAAGGAAGGGTCGGCGTTTATGAAGTTATGATTCTAACCGAGGAAATAAAGCAGACCATTTTAGACGCAAAAAATATTTCCGAATATCATATACAAGAACTTGCGCAGAGACAAGGAATGATAACTATGCGCCAAGACGGTGTTTTAAAAGCGATGGAAGGAATTACGACTTTGGAGGAGATTTTCAGGGTGACGAAATAATTTTAGATTTATGATTTTAGATTTTAGAATTACGGATAGCAGAAATTAGTGGGAACTGATTAAAATAAATAGAAATTAAGAAATTGGAAATTAAGAAATTAGAAATTTTAGAGATTAAATGAATATTTGAATAAATAAATTCTTTTATTGAGAGATAATTATATGGCAGACGAATTAATAGATATTTTTGATGAAAAAAATAAGCCGCTTGGCATTCAGAAAATGAAAAGCGAGGCGCATCGGGACGGACTATGGCATAGAACGTCTCATGTTTGGATTTATAATTCTCGCGGAGAGATATTTTTGCAATTTAGAGCAAATACTAAGGACTGGCCTAATATGTGGGATATTTCGGCGGCAGGACATATCAATGCTGGAGAAGATACATTAACGGCTGCTTTGCGAGAAACTGAAGAAGAGATCGGATTAAAATTAAAGCCGGATGATTTAGAATTTTTTAAGATACATAATCTCAGGATGGCTTATAATGAAAAGAGAAATAACGAGCATGCATATGTTTATTTTTTTAAGTTTGACGGGGATATTAATGATTTAAAGATGCAAAAAGAAGAAGTTGCAAAAATTAAGTTTATTCCTGTTGCAGAGTTGACGGAAGATTTAAAATTGCATCCTTTAAAATATGTGCCGCACGGGGATTATTGGGATGAGGTTATTGAGGAGGTTAGAAATAGAATTTTAGATTTATGATTTAAGATTTTAGAATTATATAGATAGCAGAAATTAGTGGGAACTGATGGAAATTAAGAAATTAATTAATAGTAATTAGAGGTAATTTATTGTAATTAGGAAATTAGATTGAGAATATATGAAAAATTTAGCTCCAAATATTTTAAGGCAAAGATTACTTATAGAAGGATTTTATAAAATTGATGCGGATAAAACCGTTATTGAAGATTATTTTAAAAAAATTACCGAAGGGCTTAATCTTAGGATGTACGGGGAGCCGATAATTTTTTCGCCGGGCGGGGAAGGGAAGGATGAAAATCAGGGCTATGACGCTTTTGTTCCGCTCATTGATTCCGGAATTTCAGTTTACGTCTGGTCAAAATCAAAATTTTTATCGCTGATAATTTATACTTGCAAATCGTTTAACGGGAAAAAGGCGATTGAGGCGACGAAAGAATTTTGGAATATTGAGGAGATAGCGGCGCAGGGGTTTTAATGATTTTTAAATAATCTTAAAAATAAAAATTTTATTCTTATGAAAATTACACGTTTTGCGCAGTCATGCGTTTTAATTGAAACTAATAACAAAAGAATTTTAATTGATCCTGGATTTATTCAATACAAAGAATTATATCTTGGTAATGAATGGCGGGATCTTGATATTCTTTTAATTACTCATAAGCATAATGATCATTGTTATTCTGAAGCGATTAAAGAAATTCTGAAGAATGAAAAAACAAAAATTTATACTACAAAAGAAGTGGCGGAAGCATATCCTGAATTTACAGCAGATATTATAAAAGAAGGAGAAGTATTATTTTTTGAGGGCATTACAATTGAAGCCGTCAAAGCTGTCCACGGATATATTCCATTATTGAAAGACGGTAAGGAAATTTGCGAAAATGTTGGCTTTATCATTGATGACGGCAAAAAAAGAGCGTATCAGACAAGCGATACGATATGTTTTAAAAATGACTATAAGTGCGATATTTTATTTGTCCCTGTAAGTAATCATGGATTAGTTATGAGTCCGTTTGAGGCCACTCTTTTTGCTAAAGAGACAGAGGCGGAATTGGTTATCCCTGTCCATTGCGATAACCCAAGATTTCCGGCTGATTTTGAAAAAGTAGATAAATATTTTAATGAGCAAGGACTAAACTATAAATTTTTGAAAATCGGGGAAATGATTGAAATATAAGTATGTTTAAGCTATTTAAAAAAAATTATAGAATCAAGCAAATTTTTAATTTGACAAATTTTCTAAAATTTGCTAATATTTTAATACTAAAACCACCCACCCTGACCTTAAAAAGCACGGTGGGGTTTTATTTTATTTGAATAAATATATGAAGAATAATAAAATACGAGTTGCTGTATTTACAGATGGAAGTAACTTTTATTTTAAACTTAAGTCATTGAATTTGATAAATACTTCTTCATTCAATTTTAAAAAATTTATCAACTGGCTATATAGGGATAGGACTGTGGTTTATAAAGGATATTATATTGGTGTCGTTCGCGCAGAAGCAAATAATAAGAAAGGTCAAGAATTAAGAAAAGCTCAAATTAAATTATTTAACTTTTTAAGATCAAAAGAGCAAGGTTTTGTAATTAAAAAAGGATACTTAATGAAAAATGACGGCGTTTATCATGAAAAAGGAGTTGATGTCCAGTTGGCAGTTGATATTTTGATCGGCGCTTATGAAAATACTTATGACACAGCTATTATAATTTCTTCTGATACTGATTTATTGCCTGCTATGGAAAAAGCAAAGGCATTAGGTAAGCAAATAGAATATATTGGTTTTGCTCATCAACCCAGCTTTGCAATGCAAAGATATGCGACGTTATCAAGATTGTTGATAAAAGAAGAATTAGAAGTATTTGTTAATTTAGAAAGTAATAAGAAAAATAATCCTAAAGATAATTCGTGACTAATAAAAAAACCACCTTTTCGTGGTTTCTTTATTATGCTTGCCTTCGGCTTAAGTATTAGCCGAATAAGGCTGTCGCCTCACAAGCACATTATCATAATAGCGTATTATTACAAATATGTTAACATCAAATAAACATGACGCGAAAATACGGCTGGATAAATTAAAAAAGCAGATGCGCGAGATTGACTTTGCGTATTATGTTTTAGATAAGCCGATTGTGGAAGATGCTGTGCGCGATAGTTTAAAAAAAGAAGTGGCATCGCTGGAAAGCCAATATCCAGATTTAATAACTTCGGACTCGCCGACGCAAAGAATCGGCGGGAAGGCTTTGGGAAAATTTGAAAAGCATAAACATAAGATACCGAAATATTCTTTTGACGATATGTTCTCCCGGGATGAGGTGCAGGACTTTGATAAACGGGTAAAAAGATTTTTAGGAATACCTTTGGATGAAAATATTGAGTATACCTCAGAACTGAAAATTGACGGGCTTAACATGTCTTTTATTTATAAAAAGGGCATCTTAGAAAAAGCGGTAACGCGCGGCGATGGAATTACCGGAGAAGTCGTGACCCATACTGTGCGCACTGTAAAGAGCGTTCCTTTGCGTCTGAATGAGGATATTGATATTGAAGTCGGCGGGGAAATTTATATGCCGAAAAAAAGTTTTGAGGAATTTAATAAAGAGCAAATTGAAAAAGGCGGACAGATATTTGCAAATCCGCGCAATGCTGCGGCGGGCACTGTGCGCCAGCTTGATCCCGTGATAGCCGCGAAAAGAAATTTAGACGTATTTTTTTATAGCATCTATGAAGGGTATGAAGCAAAAACGCAAGTTGAAGTTTTAGAAACGTTAAAAAAACTTGGTTTCAGAGTTGAGCCGCATTATCATAAAATGGAAAGCATTGAAGATGCTGAGAATTATTACGAGCGAATAGGAAAAAAAAGAGGGGAACTTCCTTATGAAATTGACGGGATTGTTATAAAGGTAAACTCCATTCTATGGCAAAAACGGCTTGGACGCACAGCCAAATGCGTTCGGTGGGCGGCAGCGTATAAATTTGCCGCTCAGCAGGCGACCACAGTTGTGGAAAATATAGATGTGCAGGTCGGCCGCACAGGGGCTTTGACGCCTGTTGCGCATTTGCGTCCGGTTACCGTTGCCGGAAGCGTGGTTCAGCGCGCCACTCTTCATAATCAGGACGAGATTGAGCGGTTGGATGTCCGCATAGGCGATACTGTTGTTATTCAAAAAGCAGGGGATGTTATTCCTGATATAGTGCAGGTTTTGCCAAAATTAAGAACTGGCAAGGAAAAGAAATACCATATTCCATCTGTATGCCCGATTTGCGGGTCGCCTGTTATAAGAAAAGAAGGGGAAGCGGCGCATTACTGCACAAATTCGAAATGTTTTGCCCAGCATAAAGAGGGATTATACCATTTTGTCTCGCGGCGGGCGTTTAATATTGACGGGATGGGTCCGAAAATCATTGATCATTTAATAGAAGAAAAATTAATAGAAGACGGGGCGGACATTTTTAAACTGACGCGTGATGACCTAAAACCATTAGAGCGATTCGCTGAAAAATCGGCGGATAATTTAATAAATGCAATTGAAAAATCAAAAAAAATAATTTTAGGCAGGTTTATTTACGCTTTAGGGATTAGGCATATCGGTGAAGAGACGGCTTTAAAATTGGCGGAGCATTTTAAAACATTGGAGAATATAGAAAAAGCGGCGAAGGGAAGTGAGGATAAAGAAGGTAAAGAGGGGATAGAGGATAGAGAAGGGAGAGAACTAAGAGAAGTAGGCGATATCGGGGAAGTCGTCGCACAGAGCATTGCCGAATATTTTAGTGATAAAAAGAATTTGGAATTTATAGAAAAATTATTAGGCAGCGGTGTTGAAATTGAAAAAGCAAAAGAGAGCAGAGCCGCGGGAAAATTAGCCGGTAAAAAAATCGTGGTAACCGGCTCTTTGGAAACAATGGGACGGGAAGAAGTAAAAGCGCGCATCCGCGAGCAAGGGGGACATTGGGTTTCTTCAGTTTCTAAAAATACGGATTATGTAGTTGCAGGTTCCGACCCGGGATCAAAATATGATAAAGCTCATGAACTGGGAATTAAAATTATTGATGAACAGAAGTTTTTGCAGATGCTGAGGTAATTTAACGTACAGGAATTCCAATTTCCCCCTTTTTAAAGGGGGATTAAGGGGGTTTTAAGTTAGAATCGAGTATGTGGAAATTGAGATAAGTTCGTTCCACGCGCGTAAAACCCCCCTTGCCCCAGGGCTGTTCAATGCTCTATTATAAGGAATATAATTTTATGCTATAATGAAAGTATTATAATAATAATTAAAGCATAAAAGTATGTTACT
>JAZDMY010000002.1:0-2717 GCA_043800435.1 bacterium | reverse complement strand
GCCGTCATCCTGTTCGGTAAAAAATTATTAGTTGCCGACGCGCTATTTATGGATTTCGGGGTGCCTGAAATATTGTATCCATTTCTGTTTTTCCCATTTCTTATTATACCGTCGTTTGTGTCCCAGTTTCCTTCCTCATCTCCCGAATTTGTCGGATCTTTTCGTTCCATTGTCTTTTTATCGCCATTTTCTCCCGCAAACCATTTCAGTGAACAATTTATGTGATCGCTGAGATTTCCATCTCCGTCTTTGAGAAGTAATTCCTCGCCGTCATTATTTAACAGACCGCCTGTATAAATTTTATCCGCCGTAATATCACTAATTGCATCATCATTTGTATCTGTTATTTTTCTATGCTCCATTAAATAATATCCATAAGATGGTATTTCTCCTGTCAACTTTATGTTTGGCGTTCCATCTGAGGCAGTCAATGTCCATCCGTTTAAGTCCAGTGGAAATCCCGTATTATTATATAGTTCTATCCATTCATCATTATAATCCGCAGATGTTCCCATCCATGCGATTTCATTTATAACCACATTTAAATAATCCTCGTTGCTCGTATTTATTTTTTCAATCGCAACTGAAATTTTTTCGCTTTCATCCCCGTCATTTTCCACAACATAAGCATAAATTATATTCTCGCCATTGCTTAATAAAATATCATCAATCCTCCATATGCCGTTTTCATTTATAGATGTTTCATAATTATTTTCGCCCGCGATTATTTTTAATGTTTTTCCTATATCGGCCAGTCCTACTGTTCCGCTTGCGGTTACGGCGTCTGTTGTTAAAATCATCCCGTCCTTTGGATAATCAAAAGTCGGTTTATTTGGATATGTTAAATTCACCAGTGAACACTTAATTTGTTCACTGTTCCCCTCTTGAGAGGGGCAAGGGGTGTGTTCTGCCCGCTCTTCCATATTCCCCGCTTTATCAACTGCCCTTGCCTGAAAGCAAAATTCTTTCCCGTCATCATCAGAAACATTTAAATTAAATATCGTGCTTGTGGCGGTAGTCGCTGTTTCAAAATTTAACCATTCTCCGTTGTTAATTTTATACATTATATCATAAAAAGCGATGCCGCTTATAATATCTCCAAAATCTTTCCCGCTCCAGCTTATTGTAAAAAATTTATTTCCGTTTAATTCTATTAATTCTATGTTTTTTAATATTGTTTGCGGCGGCAATAAATCTTTTGGCTCTTCGTTATCTTTTAATCCTTGGTCTGGATTTTGTCCGTCTTCATTATCTTTATTATTATCATCATTATCTTTTTCTTCATCCGACGTTTCTTTTTGTTTATCAGGCAAAGAAAGCGCGGGGCTGATGGCGCCGGGCAAAGGAATAAATTTAGAATTATTATTTTTATTTTCAGGATTTTTTATCGCTATTTGCGAAGGCAGGGAAAATGTATCTGATAAGGCGCTATTATTTTTTTTATTTTCTAAATATTCTTCACAGGCATTTGAATATATTCCCCTTTTAAAACTTTGCGCTTCTTTTTCTGCGTTTATTATCTCATTTATTCGTATCGCATCTTCCATCACTGGGCAATCGGACATATAGCTTTTACAGATAAATGACTTTGCTAATCCTTCGCGCGCCAGGGTTTCATTAATAAATATGGTGTTTCCGTAGACATATCTTAAAAGACGGCCGTATTTATCTTTATCCGCGCCGATGTCTTTTACAAGTTTTATGTCTTTGCTTTGTTCTAATAATATCCTGTTTTTTTCCCTTGCCACCCATGCCAAACATTCATCATCCTCTGAGCCGCTGCCATTTAATTCAGCCGTATCAATGCCGATATATCGGACCCTTCTCCCGTCTTGCAGTTCAATCGTATCTCCGTCAATAACATATTTAACTTTTACCAGTTCATTTGCGCTCTCTAAAGAAGGCGGCAATGCGTCATTCTGAGCCCGAGCGCCATGAGGGGGGATAATCTCGTCCTTTTTATTTGAGAACTTATCTTGAGCGATTTCCGACTTAACATTAGATTCCCCCTCCTTTGAGGAGGGGGCAAGGGGGAGGTTTAATTTCTTAATTTCTACCGCCTTTTTTTCTTTCTCCGTTAAATCCGCTCCTGTCTGCGCAGGCAGGTTGCTATCCGCGGCTAATCCGCGTGTTTCAGCAGAAACAGCCGCCTCCCCTAAAATTTTACCCGTTTTATCAGTGCTTACGGTCAATAAATTTAATCCTGAATTTACCGCTTCGTTTGTCATATTTATCCCGCTGTCTTTTACGGCATCGGCAACTTCTGCCGCGCCGGTAAAACTTTCTACTATTATATTTTTTACAGCTTTTGCATTAGTTATAGTTGTTGTTATTTCATCCGCTATGAATGTTTTACTTGCATTATATGCTGTAGCAGTCGTATCCGCAACTACTCCTCCAGCATAGATTGCGACATCTTTTGTTGTATTATATGCAATAACGGCAGTATCTTTTGTCGTGTTCCATAATTTTGCCAATACCGATTCCGCGGCATTTATTTTACTCTCCATCCAGCTCATCGGCTTTACCTGTTGTTCTTTTTTAACCTCATCCTGAAAAAGTTTTATAAGTCCTGCCCCATACGAAACCACTTTAGGCGCTAAATTGGAGAAGTAGGATTGGTGGATTTCGGGGAGATCTATATCGTAAAGCGGAGGCGCAATTTTACCCCATGTAGATGGCTGTGGAATTATTTTAATAAGCTTAATGTCATTATT
>JAZDMY010000013.1:0-2116 GCA_043800435.1 bacterium | reverse complement strand
TAAATATTCGATTTTTGCGGATAATAACTCAAATATGCTTTATGACGCGGGCGAAGAGTTTGAAAATTTTAAATTGAATAATATTACCTTAGCGGTTTCCTCCGATGCCGGCGGGAATTTAAATAATTTATTATTTACTCCTCCCAAAGCTTGGGCATGCGTAAATATTAATGGATGCGCCCTGTGCGATTGTAATTTGAAGAATGCGGGGAAATATTCCATTACTTTAACGCATGCTGTTACCGGCGATAGTCTAAAGATATCTTTGAATCAAATATCTGGAAGAGTCGATAAGGAATAATTAAATGAAAAACATATTAAACAATAAAGGGCAAGGTCTGCTTGAGGCAATGGCCGGTATTACCATAATTATTATCGGATTAACCGGGATTTTAGCAATAGGCTATGGAAGCATGGCAAGCAATTATGAAGCTCAAACAAGAGTAGTCGCGGCTAATTTGGCAAGAGAAGGGGTGGAAGCGGCGCATAATATTCGCGACAGTAATTGGCTCGGAGCTAATTTATGGGATGACGGGCTGCATAATGCCGCGGATTATAACGGCGTTCCCATTTTAGATTTTTTAACCGGCCGCTGGCAAATAAATTTTACGCCGAATGATTTTGTATCTGATATAACGAAAGTTTATCAGTATACTTCTGGAAA
Organism: bacterium; assembly: GCA_043800435.1. GTDB lineage: Bacteria > Patescibacteriota > Patescibacteriia > JAZDEU01 > JAZDEU01 > JAZDMY01. The sequence goes on along the minus strand of JAZDMY010000013.1, from coordinate 1,452 downwards.
TTATAAGAATTTCTTTTTTCAGTCAGATTCTTTGCCTGCCGCGGCGTCAGAAATCCCATTCAGGCGATTCATAACCTTAAAATCAATATGTTATGACGGCGCAGCGGAAACGGTTGAAGAAAGCGCCCTTTGTTCAACAGGAAATAAAATAGGCGTGAGAATAGTTGTTGAAGTAAGATGGATTGAACATTCTCGAACGCATAATTTAATCGTGGAAGACAGTGTTTATGATTGGAGATGAAAGTGATTTAAAAATTCAAATGTGTTAAAATATTTGAAATTTGGATTTTGAAATAATTTTGCGTTTTAAATTTTAAGTTATAATTTGTCGGCTTGATATGTCTGTAAAATTTTTTAAAAATAATGAAAGCGGTTTTACATTAATGGAGCTTATCGTCGTTTTAGGCGTTTTTACCATCTCAACTCTTATGATTACGGAAATTTTTATGATTTTTAACCGATCTCAAAGGAAAATTTTAGAACGCCAGAGGCTGCAAAATGATATTAATTATACCGTGGAAATGATGGCAAGGTCTATAAGGCTCGGCAGTATCAATTACGTAAACTATGCCGGCGCTATCGGCAATCCGGAGGAACGGTTATATCTCAATGACGCCTCCGGAAGAAAAGTAAGTTTTGAAAAAGCATCAGATCAAAGCGAGGGATGCGTTGACGCCCAAAGCAGCCCTTGCATAATAGCATGAATTGACAGGAACGCGGATGGGATAATCGCCGCTGGTGAAAAAGCCTCGATTACTTCCAAAGGTATAAAGATCGACGATCTTAAATTTTTCATATTCCCGGTTAGTGATCCATATTTTAACAAAACATGCGCGAATGACACTGATTGCACCGCGGGAAAAATGCAATGCGATTTAGCGGTTAATTTATGTAAAGTTGAAAATCAGCAACCGACAGTTACGATTGTTTTTTCCGTAACTCAGGCAACCGGCGTTGAGCCTGTAACGATGACGTTGCAAACGTCGGTTTCCTCCAGGGAATATTACAGATAAATTTATATATGACCATTGATGAAATTAAAAAACTCTGCAAGAAATACGATGTCTCCCCAAGCAAATCAAAGGGGCAGAATTTTTTGCTTTGCGATGATGCGCTGGAAAATATAATTAAAGCGGGAAATCTAAAAAAAGATGATGTCGTCTTGGAAATAGGGCCCGGTTTCGGCTTTTTAACGAAAAAATTAGCTGATCGCGCGAAAGTTGTCATAAGCATTGAATTGGATGATAATTTAATAATGGCAGCCAAGGAAATATTAAAAGATGTAAAAAATATAAATTTTATTCATGGAGATATTTTAAAATTAGCGGATAATCGGATAAAAGATTTAATATCTAAAAGTATTGATGAGAAAGAGATATCGGATAACGTTCAACCGTATAAGATAATAACAAATTTGCCATACAGCATAACGGGAGCTTTTTTAAAAAAAAT
>JAZDMY010000120.1:0-12349 GCA_043800435.1 bacterium | reverse complement strand
AATAATTAAAAATTTTATATATTTCCCATCTCCTCAATCTTTTTTTTTATCTCCGTCACCGCTTTTTTAAAATCAATGATTTCCTGCATCCCGCCGTCCATATCGCGAATTAAAATAGTATTATCTAAAACTTCTTTTTGTCCTAAAAGCAAAGTAAACTTAACCTTAAGCCTGGCAGCCATATCAAGCTGCGCCTTTAAATTATCAGTAGAAAACGATTCAACGGCATAAATATTATTTTCATGCAACTCCTCAAATAATTTTAAAGATTTTCTTTTTGCTTGTTCGCCCAATTGCGCTAAAAATACAACAGGCGTATAAGGTTGCGGAACATAAAAATTCTGCCTTTTTAATTGCGCAATCGTTCTTTCAATGCCTATCGCAAACCCGCAAGCGGGAGAATACTTTCCATCTAACATCTCAACTAAATTATCATACCTTCCTCCGGCTCCTAAACTATTGCACGAATTATTTTGCTCTCCGCCTTCATCAGGCCATATCTCAAATATTGTTTTTGTATAATAATCTAAATTTCTGACCAAATATGGATTTAATTCGTAAGGAACATCCAGATCATCTAAATATTCAAGAACTTTTACAAAATGCGCTTTGCAATCCTCGCATAACCAGTCAATGATTTGGGGACTTTCTTCTTTCACAAATTGACAGCTCTTCTCCTTGCAATTTAATATTTTTAAAGAATTTTTTCCTAATAAATTTTTGCATTCCGAGCATAACCGAGATTTTTTATTCTTTAAGAATTTAGTAAATTCTTTCACATAACCCGGCCTGCACATCTGGCAACCGATACTATTAACCTGCACGCGAATTTTTATATTGAGCTCATTAAAAAAATTATAAGACATTAAAATTAATTGGGCGTCTAAAATAGGATTTTTATCTCCAATGACTTCAAACCCGAACTGGTAAAACTCTCTTTGCCTGCCTGATTGCGGCCTCTCGTATCTAAACATAGGCCCGGCATAATATAATTTTACAGGTTGCGGCAAAGCGTGCATGCCATGCCTTATGTATGCTCTGACAACCGAAGCTGTGGCTTCAGGTCTAAGGCATATATTGCTTCCTCCCGGATCGGAAAAAGAAAAGAATTCATTCGCGATAAGATCATTGTATTTCCCAATGGCGCGCTGAAAAAGCGCTTTCTCTTCTAAAAGAGGCAACGTTATTTTCTGGTAATTATATTTTCTTGCCAACTCATCTATTTTTTTATACAAAAAATTCCAATATCCTTGCTCATTCGGCAGAATATCTCTGACACCCCTTACTAACGAAGGCGTTTTAAATTTCTGAATTTTAACTTGCCGCGGCTCATCCTGTTTTAATTTTGGTCGTCTGCCCATACCTAATTTTAAGTCATGAATTATGAATTATGAATCATGGTTAAGGATACATTTATATCTCTTGAACCCCCGATTCTTAATTCTTGATTCCTGATTCATTCAAATTATATTCTACTCCTTTAAAAACTGTCATATTATCCAACGGCCATCCTCTAAACCATACTTTCCCGACAATGCTATCTTTTTTTATCGGACCAAAAACCCTGGAGTCCAAACTCCTGTCTCTATTGTCTCCTAAAACATAATATTCTCCTTCTTGCAATTCAATAATTTCATTTCCTCGCGTCTCCCTTCCATTAGGTAAATAATATTCTTTCAATTCCGCGCCATCCGGATTTTCTTCATTATATAAATAAACTCTGTTATTATAAATTTTTATCTTGTCGTGCGGCAAACCGATAACTCTTTTTATAAAAAATTCTTCAGTATTTCGCGGATTTTTAAAAACGACTATATCTCCTCTCTCCGGTCCATTTAACCGATAAACGAACTCATTAATTATTAAATAATCTTTATCGTAAAAATTCGGTTCCATTGACGCTCCTTTCACATAGAACGGCTGGATTATAAAGTATCTTATAGGAAGAATAATGGCAAGAGAAATAAGAACTGTTTTTATTAACTCTCCCATGAACGATAAAAACTTTGAAAAATTTGATTTTTTATTTTCCTCCTTTATAAATTCTAACTCATCTTCCTCATTATTTTTATCCTGGCTTTTTTTTAATTCTACCATATATATAAATTCTTGGAATTGATGCTGAAATATCCTTCCGCGACAATGCCGTTGCGGCAGGATAATCAGAAAGAAATAATTATATTATTCAATTTATTTTCCGTGTTAGATCGCATAACGGCTCATTGAAATTACAAAATTTTGCTATATTTAATGCAACGGCCTTTTCCATTATATTTTGCGGAACTATTATTCCACGCTCTAATTATTATAATCCAAAAATAGCACATTTTTTCTATTTAGTAAACACCTATAATTTATTGTTCAAATACCATATATCTTATGTCTTTTCCGATTTTCAAATTCTTGTACGTTAAAATTACTATCAATTACCCAATAACTACTAATTTATATTTATTCCCATTTATTTCTATCAATTTCTTAATTTTAATTTGATATTTGTAATTTTATTAGGTGAATTAGAAATTAGAGCCTGCCCTGAGCGATAGCCGAATGGATGAATTTTATTTCTTGTCTTTTCTCTAATCCTGTCGTATAATACAGATATGCCTAATAATAATTTTAAATCCCCATATGATCCCCTAAGCGATAAAGACCTTGAGCGAGGATATTGGTTTGTAACGCATAAAGTTTTCTTATCCCGCATCGCTTACTCAATCTTTATTGCTTTTGATTTGATTATAATATTATTCTGCGCTTACAAGTTAATAAATTACTATACATTTGAAAATTACGCTTATGAGAATTTTTTGGCGGAAAATGCTGCGGATCAATTAAATTATACGTCTATTAATGAAGTAATAAAGCCTTCTGATTTACAGCTTGGATCGGTTAAAATTTTAGACAGCGGACAAAGCGATAATAAAAAATATAATCTAATGGCGGAAATTTATAATCCGAATGATAAATTCAGGATTGATTTTAATTATCAGTTTATATATAATGAAACCTCGCTTGCCCAATATGCAGATTATTTATTGCCCGGGCAGAAAAAAATTATCGCCGATTTCTCATCCGTTATAAAAGATGGAGCCGCCATTGCCGAGGTAAGGTTAAATAATGTAAATTATAACCGCATATCAAAAGAATATCCCAGCCCTTTGGATTTTATGGCTGAAAGAATGGATTTTAAAATAAAAAACATAGAGCTTATACCTTTAAATCTTAAGCAAGACATATCAAAAATAAAATTTAATCTTGCGAATGATACCGTTTATAATTACTGGGAAATTAATTTATACATTCTTTTATATAAAGATGGGGGCATAATCGGCGCAGATAAAATCGCCATTAATAAAATAAATTCAGGTGAAACACGCCCTGTTGAAATTAATTGGTATGAATATTTACCGCCATCCATAAAAGTCTCTGTTATCTCCGATGTGGACATATTTGATCCGCAGGTTTATATGGGATACAAAGGGGTGCAGAAAGGGCTATTGCCATAATATGTTTCTAAAAAAATCCCTAAACTATCTAAAAAAATTTGACTGGATAACGTTTGCAATCGTTATTTTTTTTATATCTTTAGGATTGATGGCGATTTACGGAATTTCTTTAGCCGGAGGCGAGCAAGGACTCGCGAGTTTTAAAAAACAAATACTATTCGCGTCCGTCGGCATAATAATTATTTTTGCGGCAAGTTTTATAGATTACAAGGCATTAAAAACCTACGGACCGTTTCTATATATTTTATCTCTCGTATTATTAATCGCCGTTTTATTTACCGGGAGAATAATCCGCGGGACAAAAGGATGGTTCGTTATATATGGCTTTGGTTTCCAGCCGGTTGAACTTGCTAAAGTATTTTTAATCCTGTCTCTTGCAAAATATTTCAGCGCGAAAAATTATGAACTGAAAAAATTTTCGCATATCATAGTAAGCGGAGCAATCGCGCTTCTCGCTATTATTCCGACTATGATTCAACCTGATCTTGGATCAGCCGCTGTTTTATTTCTTATTTGGGGCGGGATGCTTTTAATGTTCGGCATTAAGAAATTACATTTTTTTATAATTGTGTTTTTCGCGATCTCCATTATGATTATTTCATGGACATTTTTAAAACCATACCAGAAGGACAGAATTTACACATTTTTAGATCCCGGCCGCGATCCATTGGGCAGGGGTTATAATATTACCCAGTCCATTATTGCCATCGGCTCAGGACAGATAAATGGAAAAGGTCTTGGCGCGGGAACGCAGACTCAATTAAAATTCTTGCCTGAAACAAAAACCGATTTTATTTTTTCCGTTATCGCCGAAGAACTCGGATTTTGGGTAATATGTCTTATTTTTTTCGGGTGGGCGATTATTTTTTATAGAATATGCAAATTAGCAAAAAACGCATCTAACGAATTTGCAGGATTTATCTGTGCAGGCATCGCCATTTTTTTCTTTATCCACCTTTTCGTAAACATAGGAGTAAGCGCGGGTATTCTTCCTGCCACCGGAATTCCATTGCCATTTATGAGCTACGGCGGGAGCTTTCTTACCATTTGCCTTATCTCATTAGGAATTATAGAAAGCATCGCGGTAAGAACGGAGAAGGCATATTTTAAGAATGAGGGATAAAAAAATATACCGCGTCATCCTGAGGAGCGAAGCCGAGCGACGGAGGATCCCGCGGCTTACATTTCACCCATGCCAATCCCCATAACCTTGGGATTCTTCGCTCCTCCGTCGCTCAGAATGACGGATAAATTTAAAATTATTCTATTCACAGGATTTGACAAAATAAAAAAATGTGGTATACGAGCGAATGTGAGAAGCGGCAAGTTTAATTATCATCTGATAATAAATTTGAAATGCGACTCATACTAATCGGGTTGTAAAAAACTGTTTCCTATTAAAAATCCGCGTTATATCTGCGTAAAAATCCGCGTGGATATCCGCGTGAATTAAATTGAATTTTAAATACGGGGATTCATACAAAACTTTTTTTACACCCTCACAAATATGAAAAATAAATTTTTAAAATTACTTGCGATGATGATGATCTTTTCCGTTCCTTTAAGTTTTTGCGCGGCTAATGGATCTGCCGTTAATTCAATGGATGTGTCCATTGATAATGTGCCGATAAAAAATACAGAACTTGAAGGAAAAATCTCTTTTTTGCCTGTAATTAGAGATAAAGACGTGAATATAAAAATCGGACTGGGCGCTTGCTGGGATGACGGTCCCTATGAAGTGCGGATTGACGATAAAATTAATAATACCCTGACAATCGCGTCCGGAAACGCTCCGGCGCGCGAAGATTGCGCTGATTGGTTTAATAGTCCGACAGCCGTCCCGGCTAAATACACAATGGGGCATAGTAAAACTTTTAAAGGCCAGCCCGTATTTATTACTTACAATGACCCTGAAAAACCCAATGCCCAGCAAATGGAAATACGGGTTTACGAGGATTTAGCGCGCGACAGAAGCTCCTCTGATTTAAACAACAGTTATAAAGGATATGTGATGCTTAAAGCCGAAGATAAAGGCCAGCTTTATTATATAAGCCCTGTTAGTAAAAAGGCCTATTATATCGTTATGCCAAAGCATACGATGGAAATAATGCAAGGCACGGGCATAGGAATAAAAAACAGCGACCTTGAAAAAATACCTTTAGGCGGTCAATGCCCTGCTACCCAGCCCAACTGCGATAATCCGCAAAAATACGATAAAAATTTTGTGAATAAATATAAAGGATATATATTTTTACAAGTAGAAGAAAATGGCGAGGCATGGTATGTTTATCCGAAAGACGGAAAAAAATATTTTCTTGGCGCTCCCGAAGAAGCATATAATATCTTCGCCGATAAAGCCGTCGGCATAAGCAATAGTGATTTTAAAAAACTTGAATTGGCATACTAAAAATGTGCATTTTAATGCGCATCTGATAAAAAAAGCGGCGGATTCCCCGCCGCTTTTTTAATCTCTCTCCCGCAAATCAACAAATCGTTTCACAAATTCACAAATATAATAAATAAAATTTTGTGCATTTTATCAAATTTTTCCAATTTCTATTTACTGCATTATATTCTATGTATTTCCATAAATTTCCTAATTTCCCAATTTTTTTATTCCTTAAATTGTTCATCAACCAATTACAACCAATTACCCTAAATTACAACAAATTACTATTATACCTTTTTTCCCGCCGCAACCAAATTCCTCCCTTCCCGCCAGTTTGATATACTGCCATTGCCAGCGTAATAACATTCATCCAATCTAAATCCAGCCTGCTGCATTAATTTTTTTATCCCCCGCTTCGTAAAAGCGTGATGGTATCTCTTGCTGCCTTTTCCTGAAAATGGTTTTAGCATAATATCGCCAAAATCCATTTTATTTTTGAATAATAATTTTTTTATGGTAAACTCATATATATAATGAATATAATTTTTTTGGTATAAATTCCAGTTCGTCATTATTAAAATTCCGCCATGCTTTAATACGCGATAAATTTCACCCATCGCTTTTTTTCGCAGTTCTTTAGAAGGTATATGATGGAGCACGGCTATGCACAACACGACATTAAATTCACTATCCGCAAACGGCAAATCTAAAATATCGCCAATTTTAAATTTCACACTTTTAACAAAAGACGTACTCTGCTCGCGCGCAGTAATTTCATCGGGAGCCGGGCTTATATTTTCGGCTTCTCTCCCTATTCTTAATTCATAATTCTTAATTCTTAATTCTTGATTTTCTTTTGCTTCCCGTATCAACTCCTCGCTATTATCTATACCAATATAATCCACCCTGCGATCTTCCAGCAACTCGCAGATCCGCCCATTCCCGCAACCGGCGTCTAGAACTTTCATTCCGCCTTTAATATATTTTTCAATCAGGACAGAAATTTCTTGCCAATTATAAACCCGCGTTGCGGAAAATTCCTCAGCGCAAAGATTGTAATTTTCTTTGACTTGATGTAAGATGTTTTTTGATATTTCAGATTTCATAAATTATGATAAATTTCCTCCTCCAACTAAATCCCCGCACCCAAAACGGACTATCACAGGCAAAACGGGAAATCGCTTCTAAATTCCGCCGTTCTATCCCTTTAAATTCGGAACTCATAGAAGCATATCATAAGTATTTGGCAAAAACAAATTCCGCAGCTGATACTGCTTTACTCGCAATACTTAAACGGCGGCGGGTAAGAACCGGCTCAGGAGTCGCACCGGTCGCAATTTTAACAAAGCCATATCCATGCCCCGGGAAATGTTTTTATTGTCCGAATGAAAAAGGGATGCCGAAAAGCTATCTCTCAAACGAACCAGCTGTGATGAGAGCGATTATTTCTAAATTTGATCCTGTAAAACAAATAAAAACTCGAATTAAGGCGTTAGAAGCAAATGGGCACCCGACTGATAAAATTGAAATTATTATTATGGGCGGCACATGGTCGTATCTTCCAAAATCATACCAGTTAAATTATATTATAAAATGTTTTGAGACGTGCAATGAAATTGGAAATCCTGCATCTGTAGAGACGCATCGCAATGCGTCTCTACAAAAATTGCAAAAACAAAACGAAAAATCCGACCACCGAATAGTCGGGCTGACATTAGAAACAAGGCCTGATTATATAACTGAAAAAGAAATTCAGACGATGCGCGAGTTTGGATGCACGCGCGTTGAACTCGGAGTGCAGGCGGTTGATGATAAAATTTTATCAGTGAACAGGCGCGGACAAGGAGTAAAAGAAATAATAGATGCGACACGGATGTTAAGAGAGGCTGGATTCAAAATATGTTATCATATGATGGTAAATTTACCGGGCTCCGATCCTGAAAAAGATTTTCAAATGTTTAAAGAACTCTTTAAAAATCCTGCTTTTCAGCCGGATCAAATTAAAATTTATCCCTGCGTTATTACAAAAAACGCGCCGCTATACAGATGGTATAAATCCGGAAAGTATAAACCGTACACGGATAAAGAACTTCTTAAACTGCTTATAAAAATAAAGGAAAACATCCCGCCATATGTTCGCGTAATAAGAGTCATAAGAGATATCCCGTCCACCTCAATTGTTGCCGGAAATAAAATTTCTAATCTGAGGGAAATGATACAGAAAAAAATGAACAGCAATAAAAAAAGTTGCCAGTGCATAAGATGCCGCGAAATAGGAAATAGAAAAATCGCAGGATGCAAAATGATAATTCGCGAATATTACGCCGGCGGCGGTAAAGAATATTTTTTATCATACGAAGACGTTAAACAGGATAAATTAATTGCGTTTTTACGATTAAGAATTTCCAGCGGGAGCCAACGACTGCCGTTCAGTCAGGCGGGAACTGGGGAAAGATTTTCAATAATTCGCGAAGTTCATACCTACGGTCCGGCTATAGAAATTTCAAAACGCGCGTCCGGCGCCGCCCAGCACATCGGACTGGGTAAAAAACTTATTAAAAAAGCAGAACTTATCGCCCGCAAAAATAAATGTAAAAAAATCGCCGTCATCTCCGGCGTCGGCGTGAGAAGCTATTACCGCAGGCTCGGCTACGGGTTGCAAAATACTTACATGGTAAAAAAAATATTGTAATTTGCAATTTGTAACTGGGATATTGACCAATTTTTTTATTATAGATAATATAAATAAGTCAGGGAATAAGGCAAAACCGTTAATAACCTTTAACCTCATATTAAAGGAGGTGATGTGCAGGGAAAGAATTTAAGGCGGCTATCGCCTTTTTAATTTTAAAAAGCTGCCATGCATTGACCAAGCCGATTTTATTATGGTAAAATTAAAAAGCCGGGGGATAAGCATAATTTAACCAGATTTAAGGATAAATTTTATTAACCTATCTCGCAAAAGGAGGTGGCTATGGGAAATAAGTATTAAAAAAATACATATTCGCCATATAAGGACAGCATATCCCCTGGCCTTTTTCTATTACGGGACTGCCGCCAAATGTCGAGTTGCGTCATTCTTAGCGACTTCAGGAGCGAAGAATCCCGAATTTTTTGGCTTAAACACGGGATCCCATTCGGCTACGCTCAGGGCAGGCTCTTCACTCGCTTGGGCTCGTTCAGGATGACGCGGTGGTGCGTTAGGCGACAGTCCCATTACACCAAGAAATTACTAAAAAATTTAGTGTGGCAGCCTGCGCCATTTATCTAAATTTCAGTTTTATGCTTTATGCTCTATTATTAATAATATATTTTTCTTTATTTGTTTATTTATCATATAAAAAACCGCATTGGGCGGTTTTTATTATTATCGCGGCTTTGCCATCTTACGCTGTAAGATTTAAAATCAAGTCATTACCGATGACATTATTAGAAGGGATGATACTTTTACTATTTATTATATGGGCAATTAAAAAATTAATTACACTTTTATTAAAATATCGTCAAAATAATACAATAAAAATTTTTAATTTAAAATTTTTAATTTTTAAAAAATTTCTTAATTTCTTAATTTCTAACATTAGGGCGGTCCCAATTTTTTTATTTATACTCGCAGCATCTATCAGCGCGGCCGTTTCGCCAGATAAAGTTTCAGCGCTCGGAATCTGGAAAGCGTATTTCATTGAACCGATTTTATTTTTAATTGTATTTATTGATGTTTTAAAAAATGCAGGGCGTCCGCAAGAAGTATCTCTGCATACATGTCATCCCGACCAAGCGACGGAGGAGCGCGTGGAGGGATCTGTTATAGGTAAAACCAAACTTTCACGAATACCCGCCATACACTTCACAGCATCCGCCCTCGCTATCCCCGCATTATACATTTCTCTTTTTGCCATATATCAAAAATTTACCGGCGCGTTTGTCCCTCCGGAATTTTGGCAGCCAGGATATCACAGGGTAACAAGTTTCTTCAGTTATCCGAACGCAATCGGGCTTCTGCTCGCGCCGATTGTTATGATTTTGTTAGGGGCGGCAATTACCCCTGTCGTAGAGACACATTGCAATACGTCTCTACGAAAATGGTTTTATTTTTTTACAGCGATCTTATCCCTTGCCGCCATTATTTTCGCAAAATCCGAAGGCGCCCTAATCGCACTTATTGCCGGCATATTCATATTCGCGTTCCTATACAATAAAAAATTACGTCTCATCGCGGGAATAATAATATTTTTAATTTTATCAGCCTCCGCAGGAATATACATAAAATACGGCAAACATTGGAACATATTATTTAATAAGACAAATTTATTTGAATTAGATAACGCATGCATCACAGACATCCATATACCCCCTCCTTTGAGGAGGCCAGTCCGGCTGAACCGTCGTTCGGGCGGGGGGCAGGGGGAGGTTTTTTGCAAACTCTACCAAAAACTAACACTCCAAGATGTCTCAGGAACCATCCGCCGAAATATGTGGCAAGAAACACTTACAATGTTAAAAGAAAAAACACTCTTCGGCGCAGGACTTGCAGGGTATCAAAAAACAATGGAGACATACCACACAAAAAATTATGTTGAAATATATCTATATCCTCATAACATAATTTTAAACTTCTGGTCCGAAACAGGACTCGGCGGTCTAATCGCATTCATCTGGCTTATAATCTTGTTTTATTATTATGGATTATACTCTATGAATAATACAACGCGTCATCCTGAGGGAGCGGAGCCGAGCGGCCGAAGGATCTCATGGTTAATTGATATTTCACATCTGTTCCACTCACCTTTGGATTATTCCACCGCACCCAGTGCTTTGGATTGCAGTCAGAATAACGCACTCTTAGAACATGTCCGTCAACGCCGCATAATCGCCCTTTCCATCCTTTGCGCAATGTCCATTCTTCTTATCCACGGACTCGTTGATGTCCCATATTTTAAAAACGACCTGGCGCTTTTATTTTGGGTAATATGGGGGATGATGATCATCATATAATTGTCGCATTTAATGTCCAAAAATGATAAAACAATTATGACCACGCATTTCAAAATTCTTTTAAAAGTTTTCAAAAATATTTAATGCGATTCCCAGATGTCCCGATTCTCATATAAAATAATTCATCCGCGTGATAAACAATTTTATATAAAAATCTGACAAAGCCAAAAAATCCCAGATATAAATTAAGTTGCATATAACAATCGCGTCATCCTGAGGGAGCGAAGCCGAGTGACCGAAGGATCTCGTGGTTAAATAATTATCTTCGTTCATTCCTCGCACCGCGGGATTCCTCGCCCTCCTTAAGTCGGGCTCGGAATGACGCTAAAATTTCATACTCTTCGTATTTATTTATTTCGCCATCACCTCATCCTCCCAAAGCGCAAAAACATTTTTCTCAGTATCGGAAAAAACGGCGAAATATCCCTTGCCCGAAACCGCGCGCTTTGGAACTATTATTTTCCCTCCCAGCATCGCAACTCTGTTCGCGTAATGATCAACTGACGGCACCCCTATATAATTCACAACGCGATCTTTATTATTTTTTCTTTGCTTAAGACCGCCTTGCAAGGCATATTGACCTAATTTTCTTGTCGCTATTGTCCAATGGTCCATCATTTCCTCATCAAATTCCCATTCAAATAAACCCGAATAAAAAACTTTAGCCCGCTCCACATCAAAAGCAGGTATTTCAAAATGCGATATTGTCGGCATATTTTATCACCCCCTTTCTAAAATAAAAATTCCAATTTATTTATATCTTTTTCTAAAAATCTAAACTCTGAAATCTAAAATCCTAAATTCCTATTCACAAACTCCCAATTAACAAAATCCCAAAACCCTTCAATATATTTCGCCTTATCATTTTTATAATTAATATAATACGCGTGTTCAAACATATCTAAAAGCATTATTATTTTAAAAGCCGGATAAACGTTAAAATTATGTTTTTCAATCTGCATTATTAAGGGTCTTTGCGTCTGCGGGCAAACAGCAATCGCCGCCCAACCGGAACCTTCTACTTTAAAAGCCGCGGCTGAAAATTCTTTCTTAAATTTCTCAAAACTAAGAAATTCTTTTTCTATCAAATCCTTTATTTTTCCTGACGGCTCCCCTCTTCCTCTTCCCGACGGCGCCAGACATTTCCAAAATATTGAATGCAAAATATGTCCGCCGGCATTAAAACCGAATTCCTTAGAAATAGCTTTCATATCTATTTCAAGATTATCCCTTCTTTTTTTATCCGCTTCCTCAAATATTTTATTGCACTCTTCAACATAATTATTATGGTGCTTCTCATAATGCACACTCAATTGTTCATCTGAAATATACGGATTCAGTCCGCTTCTTCCATAAGGCAACGGGGGTAGTGTGTAAAAATTTTTTTCTTGCATATTGTTAGAGCTAAAGTTAATCAGCGAACTTTATAACTTTTCACTTTATAACTTTATAACTTTCC
>JAZDMY010000117.1:0-4431 GCA_043800435.1 bacterium | reverse complement strand
CGTTCATGCTTGCATGACCGCAGTTTTTTTATACAAAGAATTTATAAAATAATTTAAAATGGAAAAATCAAAAATCAAAGTGTAATGTAAGATTAACGTATGGGAATTTCCCTTTCCCCCTTTGGGAAAGGGGGTAAACTCCGGCGCTTCGTTGCGTATGTGTTTACTTAATTTACATGATTATTTTGCATTTTGAACTTTGCATTTTGAATTTTAATTTTTTATGAATCTACTGATCGCATCAATCGTCGGAGCCCTTATCGCTCTGGCTTATGCCGCTTATCTTGCCATCGGCATAAAAAAATATGACGAGGGCGATGATAAGATGAAAGAAATCGCGCTTGCCATTAGGAAAGGCGCGATGGCGTTTCTTAAGAAGGAGTATAAAATTTTAAGCATTTTCGCGGTAATTATCGCCGCGGTCATGCTTTTTATTCCGTCTTTAGGCGCAAAATCGGCTTTGCTTTTCGTTTGCGGTTCATTATTTTCTATAGCTGCCGGATATGTCGGAATGAATATCGCGACTATCGCGAATGTTAGAACGGCATATGCCTGCAAGGAAAGCCAGAAGAAGGGATTAAATATCGCGTTTTCATCCGGAAGCGTTACGGGACTCACTGTTGTGGGATTAGGAGTTTTAGGCATCGCGATTTTTTATGCTATTTTTAAAGACGCGCAATTAATTTATTCATTCGGTTTTGGAGCGAGTTTTGTGGCATTATTCGCCCGTGTCGGCGGAGGAATTTATACTAAAGCGGCTGATGTGGGCGCGGATCTTGTCGGTAGAGTAGAATTAAATATTCCTAAAGATGATCCGAGAAATCCCGCCGCTATCGCTGATAACGTTGGTGATAATGTCGGCGATGTCGCGGGAATGGGAGCCGATCTTTTTGAAAGTTATGTGGAATCAATAATCGCTGCTATGGTTTTAGGATCGCTTGCTGTTATGCGTCCGTTCGGAGATAAAGCGCCTGTAATTCTTCCTTTGCTTTTATCCGCGGTCGGCATAATATGTTCATTATTGGGTAATTTTTTTGTTACGAGCGCTAAAAGAGTTTCTCCCGACAAGGCATTAAATAGAGGCATTTTCGGAGCGTCAGGTCTTATGGTTATAGCGTCTTATTTTGTGATAAGAGCGGTTTTAGGAACAGCCGTGCATAATAATATTAGCGCTAATAAAGTTTTTTTGAGCGTTATAACAGGATTAATCGCCGGCATAGTTATAGGACTTATAACTGAATATTATACTTCAAATAGCAATAACCCTGTTAAAAAAATCGCGAAATCAGCCGAAACCGGAGCGGGAACTGTTCTGATTTCAGGGCTTGGTCTTGGGATGTTGAGCACCGTGGTTCCCGTGATCGCGATTTCGGTCGCGATTCTTGCTTCTTATAATTTCGCAGGTCTCTATGGAATTGCAATTTCCGCAGTCGGAATGCTCTCAACATTGGGAATAACTTTAGCGACTGACAGCTATGGACCTGTGGTTGATAACGCCGCCGGTATTGCCGAGATGGCGCATATGGG
The DNA here is from genome assembly GCA_043800435.1 of bacterium. Classification (GTDB taxonomy): domain Bacteria; phylum Patescibacteriota; class Patescibacteriia; order JAZDEU01; family JAZDEU01; genus JAZDMY01. The sequence goes on along the minus strand of JAZDMY010000117.1, from coordinate 2,904 downwards.
AGAAGATGTAAGAAAGAGAGCGGAAGGTTTAGATGCGGCAGGGAATACCACTGCGGCTATTGGCAAGGGATTTGCGATTGCATCGGCGGCTTTAACGGCGTTAGCACTTTTCGTAAGTTTTAAAGAAGTTTCTGGAATTTCAGGAATTGATATGACGAAGCCGCAGGTCATAGTCGGGATGTTCATCGGCGCGGTTTTACCATTTTTATTCTCCGCACTGACGATGGAAGTTGTAGGAAAAGCGGCGCAAGAGATGGTCGCGGAAGTTCGACGGCAGTTTAAAGAAATTCCGGGAATTATGGAATATAAGGTAAAGCCGGATTATGAAAGATGTGTTAGCATCTCAACTGCCGGCGCCCTAAATCAAATAATCGTCCCTGGAATTATAGCGGTTGCTGTGCCTGTATTAGTAGGATTTACCCTCGGCGCGGAAAGTTTAGGCGGGTTGCTTGCGGGTTCCACCGTAACTGGATTTTTAATGGCGATTATGATGGCAAACGCCGGCGGAGCATGGGATAACGCTAAGAAATATATAGAAGAAGGAAATTTAGGAGGCAAAGGATCGGCTGCGCATAAAGCGGCAGTTGCAGGAGATACAGTCGGCGATCCGTTTAAAGATACATCATGTCCGTCTCTTAACATATTAATAAAACTTCTTGCGATTATCGCTCTTATAATCGCGCCTTTATTGTAGAAGCAGGGCAGGTGCAATGCTGAAGGACAGGCACAAGGCGCTTCCCGCTGTGATTTAGTGTATATAGAATATTGCAGGGCGCGGGCACCTTACCTAATTAAAAAAACAGAGAATTTTATTCTCTGTTTTTTTATTTATTTTCTGTTTTTTATTTTATTTAGGCGCCGCTACCCTCGTTGTCGCGTATATAATTTTTTCTAAAACGAAATAAGTTATCGCGTAGGCGGATAATACTATTATTAATCCCATAATTCCGTTTGAGAAAATACTTTTTGCTTTCGCGACTTGATCTTCGTTTCCGGCGGCGGTCATCCAAAGGAAACCGGCGTATAAAAGCAATATCACGAAAATCAGTCCTAAAAATGATAACACGAGCTTAATAAATTCAGCGATTATCGCCATCACGGAATTTTGCGGTTTTTCGCTTCCATACGCGGTGCCGCCGATTATTTTTAAGCCCTCATCCTGCATATCTTGAAACATATCTCCGCTGTCGGCGTTTGCGTTTTTTGCGGGAGCCGTGATGCAGGCAAATGATGCGGCGCAGATGGAAACGATAATAATAAAAGTTATTGCTTTTATAAAATTATGAATAGATAAAAAATTTTTCATAAGAATATAGTATTAGGTAAAATTTTTAATTTTATAATTTTTAATTTTTAAAAAATGTTCTAATTTTTAATATTTTAAGAAATCCACCGGCGAAGTCGGTTCCCTCGGCTATGCTCGGGACAGGCTACGGTTACCCTTTGCGGACGAAGGAAGTCATTGTCATTCCGACCGAGCGAAAAAATATTTATGCAGCCCTTCGGCTTTGCTCAGGGTAAACTCCGCGGAATAAATATTTTTGAACGAGTGGAGGAATCTTTTTTTAGTATATCTATGAAAAGATCCCTCCGCTCGCATTTCACTCCGCCTCGCTTTGCTCGGCTGCGTTCAATGATCGGTCGGGATGACAAATTAATTTTTTTTCTTTGAAATAAAATAAACAACGATAATAGGACGAAGTCCGTGCCGGCAATACCACCGACATGAGTCGGTGGTAGTTTATTTTTTTAAAACATTAAAGCATTAAAAATTATTTTAAAATTACAAAACTAAGAATTAAAAATTTAAAACAGCGTAAAATTATAAATTTTTAGATAATTATTTTAGCTATGCCTTTTTAAATCTATAATTATTATTAATATTATACCAAATTTTTATTTCATAAGCAATTGATTTTAGGGCGCGGATGTGATAAAGTTGACTATATGCAAATAGCCGGCGCGCAAAAATTAAGTTTAATAGATTATCCCGGTAAGATGGCTGCGATTATATTTACTTACGGATGTAATTTAAGATGTCCGTTTTGCCATAACCCTGAACTGGTTATCGCCCCATTTATAAAAACCGACGATGATATTTTTAATGTTTTAAAAGAGAGGAAAGGACTTATTGAAGGTGTTTGCATTACCGGCGGCGAGCCGCTTTTACAGGATGATTTAGGAGAATTTATGAAGGAAATTAAAGAGATGGGTTTTCTTGTTAAATTGGACACTAATGGATTATTATGCGATAAATTAGAGATGATCATAAAAAATAAGCTCGCGGATTATATCGCTATGGATATTAAAGCGCCGTTGAGATATGATGAGGCGGGAAATGATATTTCATATTATAGGGCGGCGGGCGTAAAAATTAATACTGAAAAAATTAAAAAGTCCATAAATTTAATAATGAATTCCGGAATTGACTATGAATTTAGGACTACTATAGTTTCAGGCATTCATAAAAAAAATGATATAATTGATATAGCAAAATTGATAAATGGGGCGAAAAAATATAACTTGCAAAAATTTGAGATTAGAGATAAAATATTAGATACGGAAATGTTAAATGCCTCAAGTATTAGTAAAAAAGAAGCTTTGGAGCTGCAGGAAGAATGTAAGAAATACGCGCAAGAATGCGAGTTGAGAGGGTGGGAGTAAAATTAGTTAAAAGTTTAAAGCTTGCCCTGAGCGGCAGCCGAATGGGTCAAAAGTTAAAAGTTATTGGAATTAGTTTATTATATCTTGTGTAAATAAATATTAAAACAAAAGACGATAAAATAATTAATTGTTTTTTTGTTTTCTTGTTTTCTTGTTTTTTTGAGTGTGGATGAAGAATTAAAAAAATTATTGGAAGAAAATTTAGTCTATTCAAAGGAGATTTATAAATGCGCGCGATCA
>JAZDMY010000065.1:0-6078 GCA_043800435.1 bacterium | reverse complement strand
CGCCCTGCTTTTTCACTTATACTAACCCCGCGATAGGAATAACGGCAAAGCCAACGTTCCTATAAAGATGTTGACTTTCGCGATATTTTGCCGTATTATATAAAAGAATTTAAGGATGCGTTATACCGCTAATGGCAATTCATTTTTTTACAAAGAGTTGCTTTTTATTTTAACGGATAAAATTTCAATATCACTATGCCCGAAGAAGTAATATTAAGATTTGACGGAGTATCATTTGAATATTTAGAAAAAAAACCTGTTTTAGAAGAGGCTAGTTTTAGCGTGCGTAGAGGCGCGAAACTTACTCTTATGGGTCAAAACGGCGCAGGCAAAAGCACTCTTTTCTCGCTGATCAAAGGCGAGCTTAAGGCGAAAAACGGGAAAATTTCCATAACTAACGGTGCGACTATCGGTGCTGCTTTGCAAGTAATCGCAAGGGGAGATGCCGTTTTAACAATAGAAAAATATTTTGCTAAAGCTTTCCCCGTTGTCCCTGGAAATTTAAAAAGTAAAATAAGCAAGGTTATGGAAGCGGTAAATCTTGTTGTTCCAATGGACAGGATCGTCGGTGATCTCTCCGGCGGACAGCAGGCGAGATTATTGCTTGCTTTTGCGTTAATTCAAAATCCTGATATTTTACTCCTTGACGAGCCGACAAATAATCTTGATCAGGCGGGGATTGATCACTTAATTGAATTCTTAGTAATGTATGATAAAACAGTAATCGTAATCTCTCATGATGCCGATTTTTTAAATTGCTTTACCGAGGGCGTTATTTATCTGGATGTATTTAATAAAAAACTGGAGATGTACGTTGGAGATTATTATTCAGTGGTAGAAGAAATAGCAAACCGCGTTGAACGGGAAAGGAAAAAAAATGCTCAGTTAGAAAAGCAGATTAAAGATAGAAAAGACAAAGCTAATTTTTTCTCGCATAAGGGGGGAAAGATGCGGCGGCTGGCTAAAAAAATGAAGGACGAAACGGAAGATCTTGAAGAAAATAAAGTTGATGTAAGACGGGAGGATAGGACAATAAGAGATTTTAAAATTCCAGTGCAAGAAACAATCGGTGATATTGTTAGTATTAAATCTGTAAAAGTTATACGCGATCATACCCCGGTTATTAAAGAAATAAATAAAGTTATAAAAAAACGGACTCGTATGTTAATATCCGGTCCGAACGGAGTAGGAAAAAGCACATTGCTTCGCTCTTTGGTCTCAGGAAAAAATGAAGGGGCGAAGATATCAGAAGGCGTAACAGTCGGTTATTATAGCCAGGATTTTGCCACTCTTAATTTTGATGATACCGTATTCACCTCTCTTGAAAACGCGAAGGCGAACGGAATTGATGTCCAAGAAATGCGCTCGGTTGCCGCCGGATTTCTTATCACCGGCGATTTAATGGGTCATAAAATATCTTATCTGTCCGAAGGGCAAAAGGGATTATTATGTTTTGCGCGTTTAGTCTTAATGCGCCCTGGAATTTTAATTTTAGACGAACCGACTAATCATATAAATTTTAGGCACATCCCTATAATTGCCAAAGCCATAAACGAATACGAAGGCGCAATAATTTTAATAAGCCATATGCCTGAATTCGTCAAAGAAATAAAGATGGATGAATTTCTTGATTTAGGGAAAATTTAGATAAGTAAACACATGCGCATCAGCGCCAAATCCGCGTTACTATCCGCGTTAATCAGCGAAGCAGATGTTCCGCGGATTATACGCGGATTTATACGCTGAACTGCGCGGAAATATTCAAATTCCTGTACGTTAATTTATTCTCCAAAAATTTTTCCAATCGCTTCCTCTAAAGTCCCGGCTTCCACATTACCTTTTTTCTCAGTTTTCTTACCCTTAGGACAAATTATATTTTTAAATCCCAGCTTTGTCGCCTCATTTATTCTTTTTTCCATCTGTGAAACAGATCTTATTTCTCCGCCGAGCCCTACTTCGCCGAACGCCGCGGTTCCAGCCCCTAAGGGCTGGTTTTTTAATGCGGAAATTAAAGCCATACATACTGCTAAATCCGCAGACGGTTCCTGAATTTTAAATCCGCCGACTATATTTAGATAAACATCTTTGTTGCTAAAATTAAGACCCAATCGTTTCTGCAATACTGCGAGTAAAAGCTGGAGCCTGTTTAAATCATATCCCGAAACCTTCCTCTGCGGATAACCGAATGTTGTTGTCGCAGTTAACGCTTGTATCTCAATTAAAAAGGGCCGCGTTCCTTCAATAATGCACGCAACAACCCGTCCTGGCAGATTCTCATTATGTTCTTCCATAAAAAGCGCGGAAGGATTTTTTACTTCTTGCAACCCCGCGCCGCTCATTTCAAAAATCCCGATTTCATTCGTTGAACCGAAACGATTTTTTACAGTGCGAAGTATTCTATAAGTATGAAACCGCTCGCCTTCAAGATATAAAACTGTGTCCACTAAATGTTCTAAAGTTTTTGGACCCGCAACCGCGCCGTCTTTTGTGATATGACCGATAATTATAATGGCTGTAGAGACACATTGCAATGTGTCTCTACCTCCAGATGCGGCGCCTGATTGTTTCGCCACCCCCATCAACTTCGCAGCAGACGCCCGTATTTGGTTCACGCTTCCGCATTCAGAGTCAACATCATTTGAATATAACATCTGGATAGAATCAATAATCGCAAGCGCGGGCTTATATTTTTGTATCGCCCCGCAAATCGTCTCCACATTTGTTTCAGATAAAAATTTTATATTTTCACCCTTTATCCCGAGACGAACCATTCTTAATTTTATCTGCTCCGCGGATTCTTCCCCCGACGCATATAAAACTACTTTTATTCCCTCCCGTTTTAGGGGAGGGTCAGGGAGAGGTTGTTTTACATCCTCGCCGCCATCCTCCCCCTCTATCCCTTCTTTACCTTCTTTTCCATTCCCCATCGCCAATTTCTGTGCAATCTGCAATACCAGAGTGGACTTTCCAATCCCCGGCTCGCCGCCCAATAAAATTAAACTGCCCGGCACAACCCCTCCGCCAAGAACTCTGTCCACCTCGTCTATTCCCAATTTTGCGCGAATAACATTTTTTCCCTCTATATTTGCTAAATCAATAAGGAGCGCTGTATCAGGGAATACTGATTTATTGTTTTTTCCAGTTCCATTTTCTGCCTTCTGCTCTTCCGCAACAGTCCCCCACGCTCCGCATTCCGAACATCTTCCCTGCCATTTCAAAAACTGCGCCCCGCACTTTGAACATGTAAAAATTGTATCTTGTTTTGGCATATTTATTTAAAAAATAACACAAATTAAAAATCTGTAAAATAACGGGGGGATAAAAAGTTCATCCTCATCCCCCCGGAACATATTTTTTACACCCGTCTATTTAGACGGGGGCAAATACAATTCCGAAACATCGCTCAGCGCAAAATTCAATCCTTCCACAGGACCAAAAGCTTTTCTTATCGCTGGAATCGCATCAGGATCTTTTTCTTCCAATGCGTCCCAAAGATTATCCATCGGGACATAAAACGCCGCGTCCAATTTGCCTATCCTGCTGCTAACGGTAATTTTTTCTTCCTGTCCTTCATTAGAGAAACAACGTTTCAGCCTTTCACGCTCCACACCCCACCCTTGAATGATCAGCCCTTGCATCGCATTCTTTTTACGATCGCCAAGATGGGTCAACGCGGGAAAATTTACTTCCTTTATTTTTAATATATACCCGCCGCCGCCAGCTAAAGGAATATTTGCAGGATGTTCAAATTCCCTCCATTCATCCATTGAAACTATTCCCGCAGCATCATGAGAAATAAATATACCGCGAATCGCATCTGAAACTCCATACAATTTTTCAAAAATGTCATATCCGACATCTTCCGCAGCGCCATAAATATTCCTAAAAGGGACAAAATAAAACCTATATCCTTCTTTCATGCCCTTGGAGCTAAATAATCCCATTACCCCAGTCCATACATCCCTTCCTTCTACGGCCTGTACTTCAATACTAGACATTCGCTTCATATTCGCTTTTCCCAAAATATTATTAATTACAGGAACATCAAACCTATTTATCTTAATAATCATTTCCGCGCTCCTTCCCCGTGAAAAATTATTATCCGCCAAAAAACAATGAACTGCTCTTTTTACTGTTTTATTTAAGGAACAAAAAAATTACTTATCCAAAGACAATTTATTTATTTCTTAATTTCTCCGTAACTTTCTACTTTATAAACTTTACAAATTTTCTAACTGCTTATCCCATACATCCCTCCCCCGTAATTCTTAACCATCCCTTTCATCTCCATCATCATTAATAAACTGTTTAGCGCGGATGCGTTCATATCCGCGCCGCGGCAAATTGCGTCAATATGCAACGGTTCATTCTGAAGCAGGGATAAAATTTTTTCCTCATTCGGATTTTCAGGAATAATTTTTTTATTTTCAGCAAACGCCGCAACTTTTTTAAAGTCCAAAATTTCCATGATATCCGCAGCTGTGGTAACAAGATGCGCGCCTTTTTTAATAAGCTCATTTGCGCCAAAAGAATTTGGCTGAAAAATATTTCCCGGAAGAGCGAAGACCTCGCGATTTTGATCCAGCGCGGTTTTCGCGGTAATTAATGCGCCTGAACGTTCTGCCGCTTCTATTACGATAATACCTAATGCCAATCCGGAAATAATTCTGTTCCTTTGAGGAAAATTAAAGTTCAAGGGAGCTGCGCCCACAGAGTGTTCAGAAATTATGACGCCATTATTTTCTATAATTTTTTCGGCTAAATCCCGATTATGCGGCGGATAAAAATTTTTCTTATCAAGCCCTCCGCCTAAAACTGCAATCGTTTTTCCATTGACATCTACAGTCGCTTGATGCGCGAATGTGTCTACTCCAAGCGCCAGCCCGCTTGCAATCACCACCCCGTTTTTCGCTAACTCTTTTACAATAAAAGGCGTCGTCTGCTTTGCGTAAAGCGATATTTTCCGCGAGCCCACTACTCCAATCGACGGCCCTCCCAACGTTTCAATATTCCCCCTATAAAAAATAACCGCCGGCGCGTCATAAATTTCAGCGAGCATCTCAGGATATTTTTCATCTTTTATAGTAATTGCATATATCCCCTCTTTTTCCATCTCTTCCATCGCCCCGTCCGGATTTATTTCTTTTCTTTTTCCGCACAACTGCGCCGCGACATTTTCTTCTATCCCGGCTTTTTCCAGCTCCTTCGCATTCGCCTCCCACGCCGCGCGCATATCAGAAAAATAAGCGATTAGTTTTTTAAACCTAACCGCCCCGATAATTCCCGTCTTAGAAAACGCGACCCAATATTTTAAATCGGACATAAATTAAGTAAACACATAGCGCAACGTGATTTGATTCCCCCCTTTCTAAAAGGGGGGCAAGGGGGGTTTTAAGCGCGTGGGACAATCTATCTCAATTTCCACATACTCGCTTCTAAAATTAAAACCACTTAATCCTATACCAAACCTCTCATATTAACAATCTCCTCGCCTTCTATCACAAAAGCCATAAAATTTATCCTTCCAAAGTTTTCCAATGGACCTCAAAGATGCTTTTTAAAGTATTAAAAATTTTAGGACTTTCTATAATTATGCCTATTATTTCCTCGTTTGATATGAAAGCCGAGTATTTGCCGCCGAAAAGTTTAACTTGCATTTCAAATTTAAAATCTTTGGAATGTTCAACTCTGATTTTTCTTAAAAATTTTTCATCAACTTCCTGATGTTTTTTGCCTATGGCGATATCAGAATAAACTATCCTCGTCCAGATTTTATTTTCTAATCTTTTAGGTATATATATTTCGTCCCAAAATTTTTCTCCATATTGCGCGTAAGCTGTCCCCGATTCCCACGCCACAGTTTCTTGCTCGGGAAAATTCAATGTTTCAAGATAAAGTTCTTTTATCTCATCCATCCCTTCATAATACTTTATTAACGGTTTTTTATCAATTAAATTGGTTATGGCAAGCATGTTTGGAAGTATTTTTGCCATTAGACCGGCTCTTGCTTGCACTTTTTCATTTAACTTTTTAGGATTTTCCGCCCAATAAACCATCCCCGTTTTCTTTTTATAAGAA
>JAZDMY010000118.1:0-7635 GCA_043800435.1 bacterium | reverse complement strand
TGTTTTTTTCATACTTAATTTATTATCAAACTTTTATCTCTGGACAATCTAAAATTATCACGCGAATAAGGATATGTTAATTAATTTCTATCTATTTCTATTAATTTCAAATTTCTAATTTTTCACCTCCCTTGAAAAATTTCCATAACTTCCCAATATGAATCTTTTTTCCGCGAAAATAATCTCGCGCCCGTCATTTTTTTGTATAAATCTTTCACCTGCTGATATTTCAGGGGCTGATACTGAACATGTAAATTTAAAACTTTGTTCATTAAGCGATGGCATTGATAACGCGAGTTCTGCCGCGTCCGCGAAACTATAGTCGTCGTTAAATTCTGATTTCATTTCCTCAATAGTGGAATGGTATTCAAGGCGATTCGGATGCCTGGGATCGGAAAAAAAACGGTCGCCGAAGCCGTAAAATAAATAGGCGGTATAATCGTTATCATTAAACGCTTTGCCTAAACATCCTGCCATAAAATAAAACTGGGCGCCTAATCCCGACGGCCGATGTCCGAGCCGCGCCTCTACCATGCCATTATCAAAGGATATTTTTTTTATATTTTTATACATCTCGTAAGATAAGTAAGCATATTTTTCATATCCTGTCAATTTAGAATAGATCATCAACATATACGCGGACACAGCGTGATAATGGGGAGTAAAATTATTAAATCTTCCTTCAATATACCAGTTATCTTTGGTGATGTTTGTTTTAATGGCAAAATCAATTTTATCTTTAATCATTTTTCCATATCTTCTTTTATCCAAAGCGCTTATTTCTCCCTCGGCATTCAAATAATCAATAACATATTGCCAATGCGCGCCGGAGATTATGGCGCGATTTTCCGTATCGGGCGCTTTTATCCCCGCCTCGGCGCATTTAGCGATCCATGCCATTAAAATATTCTTATCATTTTTTGAAAATAGCTCAGGCAATTTTTTCAAAGTTCGTGAAATTAAAAAAACCGCTTCCGCGTCTTCAAATGACTGAGTTTTAAGCGGTCTTTTTGATAATTCACTTTTTGCTTTAAAAACCGCTGATCTTATAATATCGCACGCTTTATAATCGCCTTCTTGCGCCCTGAAACTATAATAAAGAGCGAGTGAAATATATTCGCGGGCGCTCTCTGGCGATTTAAAATCGTAAATATCATAATCCGGCGCGCTATAGGAAATCCCGAATTCATCAAAATGGGTGCTATAACGGTTATAAAAATATTTTGTATATCTTTCCAATGTCCATTCTTCCTGAAACTCTTTTAAATTTATTTTTTCATCCGCAAGTCCAAAATCAAAAGGCAGTAAAAAACTCGCCGTAATGAAAAAAATAAGTATCGGGATTAATTTTCGGTGCATACTTTGACAAAAATTAAAATAAAATGCCGAAGGCATACCATGACTTTTAACTTTAGACTTTTGACTTACCTCGTCGCCAACAAACTCCTCTTATACATATCCAAGTTTTCCAGCGCGATACCTGTTCCTTTCGCAACGCACAGCAAAGGATCATCGGCGACATACGCCGCAACTCCGGTCGCGCGCGACAATAGTTTATCAATATTTCTTAATTGCCCTGAACCGCCGGAAATAATCATGCCTTTATCTATCACGTCGGCTGATAATTCAGGCGGGGTATTATGGAGCACGGATTTTGCGGCTGTGATAATCGCTTCAAGTTCATTTTGTATCGCTTCGGTAACATCATCGGAATTTACTACGATAGTTCTCGGCAACCCTGTTATCATATCGCGTCCGCGCACTTTCATAGTAAGCCGATTTTCTAAAAATAATGCGGAACCGATATTAACTTTAATGTCCTCCGCCGTTCTTTCACCGACAGCCAGTCCGTATTTTTTCTTTGTATAAGAAGCTATCGCGGCATCAAATTTATTTCCGCCGGACCTTATTGAAGTTGAAGCGACAATTCCGCCAAGAGAAATAACCGCCATCTCTGATGTTCCGCCGCCTATATCTATAATCATATGCCCCGACGCGCTTCCGATTGGAATACCGGCGCCGATGGCCGCCACAATCGGCTCTTTAATAATATAAGCGGCTTTTGCCCCAGCCGCGATAGTTGCGTCTATAACCGCCCTTTTTTCAGTAGAAGTAATGCCGGCCGGCACAGCGACCATAACCTCCGGACGAAAAATTTTAACGCCGCCGACTGCTTTATTTATAAAGTATCTCAACATCGCCTCTGTTGTTTTATAATCGGCGATAACTCCGTCTTTCAAAGGTTTGGTCGCAACAATAGTATCAGGAGTTCTCCCAAGCATCTGTTTCGCCTCAATCCCGACAGCTAAAATTTTTTTATCCGTCATTGAAATAGCAACAACCGAGGGCTCATTAATAACAATGCCCCTCTTCGGCACATAAACCAATGTATTCATTGTTCCTAAATCAATCCCGACTTTTTTTATGAACATTAACGCGACAATATACTGCGTCATCCTGAGCGACGAAGGAGCGAAGGATCCCGCGGCTTATAGGTTTAAACTTCGTTCATACCTCGCACCACGAGATTCTTCGCCTCGTTCCTCGGCTCAGAATGACGCGGAAATATTAAAATTCCTTTATGCTAAAAAACTCATACTTTTCTAATATCCACTATTCTTACTTGCAACTCCCTATTCCCATTCCATTCGTTAACATCTATGTATCCGGCTAAATCTATCTTTTCTCCGATATGCAGTTCATCGCCCCAAGAATTTCCCCTATCTTTATTATTCAAAGAAAAACCAATTCCATTTATAATTTTACCAGATTTATCCTGCAGTTTTAATTTCAAATGTTTCCCATCATCGCCCATCAATTTAATTTCTAAAATTCGCAAATTATTTATTAAAAATAACGGCTGCGGATTTCCTTCTCCAAAGGGTTCTAAATCTTGCAGCTGATCCCATAACTCCCATGTTATCTCATCCAAAGTAATTTCCCCGTCTATTTTTAAAGACGGCGTTAAATCCTGTCCTTGCAATTCAGCTTCCGCTATCTTTAAAAATTCTTTGGTAAAATCACCGTATTCTTTTTCATCTTTTAAACTTAATCCGCATGCCTGACTATGTCCGCCATACCTTCTTAAATAGTTATCAACAAATGCCAGCTGCTTTATTATGTTAAATTCGGGGATGCTTCTTCCTGAGGCGGCTAATTCTTTGCCGATTTTCGTAAAAACAAAAGAAGGTCTATTATAATGTTCTGTAATCTTTCCGGATATTAATCCGATAATTCCCGGCTCCCAATCTTTCTTTACAAATAATACGGTATTTCCTTTTTGCTCTTTTTCAATTATTTCTATAGCCTCATTCACTGCTTTATTCGTTAAATCTTGCCGTTTTAAATTTGTCTCATTTAATTTTTCGGCAATATTTTGCGCTTCTTCCTCATCCTCAGTCACCAAAAGTTCATAAGAAGTATTTGCGTGATCAATCCGTCCGGCGGAATTAATTCTTGGCGCGATCTGAAATGATATCGCCCAAGTATCAAGTTTTTTGGTTAATTTCTTTTTTTCCCCATTCCAGCTGTTAGCGCTTTTCGCAAAAAGCGGGACGTTTGGCGCGCCTGCCTCTTTATTATTAAAATTCTGATGGGCGCTATTCGCAGCGGCGCGTATAGGACATATTACACTGCTATTCCGATTTTTGGCAATACCCGCGGTTTCTATTAATGTCTTTATACCTAAATTTTTTGTTTTATTAAGCACAATTAATCCATATTTTGTCAAAATTCTATTTTCATCCGTTAAAGGGCAGCAATCGGCAACCGTCCCCAAAGCCACCAAATCCAATATCCATTTTTCAAATCCTTCTAAATTTTTGCTTTCTTGCTTTCTTGCTTTCTTGCTTTCTTGTATTATTCCTTGCGCCAGTTTAAACGCAACGCCAACTCCCGCAAGCATTGAGAAAGGATATGTATCATTCTCAACTTTTGGATTTATAATTGCAAACGCGCAAGGCAATTTTTTTGACGGATAATGGTGATCCGTAATAATTATATCTATTCCCAACGAATTTGCGAACTCAACTTCTTCAAAGTTTCCGACACCGCAATCCACTGTAATAATTAATCCTGTCCCTTGCTCTTTAATATATGTTAACGCATCTTTATTTAGTCCATATCCTTCTCTGCCGCGATGCGGAATGTACACATTAATCTTTAATTCTTGATTTTTAATTTTTGATTTATTTAATCCCCCAATCTCTTCCAACACTTTTTTTAATAATACCGCGCTTGTGACTCCATCCGCATCGTAATCCCCGAAAATAGTTATTTTTTCATTTTTCTTTAACGCCTCAAATATCCTTTTCACCGCTTTTTCCATATCGCGAAATAAAAACGGGTCATATAAATTTTCATAATCTGGGTTTAAAAAATTATCTATATCTTCCTGCGTTTTAATGCCGCGATTGCTTAAAAGCTGTAAAACTGCGGGATTTATCTCGGGAAATAAATTTTTTTCATCATCTTTTATTACTTCGGCGATTTGCCATTTTTTAATCATAATGTTATACTACCCTCAAATTAACACCCCGCAAATCTACAAATCCATTACGAATATACAAATTGGATAACATTTTTTAAAAAATTATCCTCAAATTTGTAAATTCGTGAAAAAATTTGTTGATTTGTGGATATTATGAAAAAATCAAAAATAAAAAAAATATTCCTTATACTCGTTGTTTCCATAATAGCTTTTACTATGGTATTTATGACGATGCTTCCTTTATTTATGAGGTAATATTTAATTAAGTAATTGTATCAGATTTGTATAAATAAGGCAATTAAAACCCTCCGAATCAACAAATCATGCAACCCCATTCACGAGATTCACGACCTTGCTTGTCCATAAATATGGGTCATACGCAAATTAGGTGGAGAATGTCATTCCGACCGACCCCGAGTGAAGTTGGAGCAAAGCGAAAACGGAACGAGGGGGAGTGGAGGAATCTGTTGACAGTACCAGATTTGGCTTAATAGACAGATTCCTCCACTCGCTCAAAAATATTTACTTCGTTTCACTTCATAAATATTTTTTCGTTCGGTCGGAATGACAAAAGAAGTCCCCCAAAATTGCGCATGCTTTATAGATTTGTAGATTCGCGGCTAATTTTTTATGAAAATAACTAAGAAAAACCTTCCAAAATCAAAAATTGAACTAACCGTAGAAATTCCTTTTGAAGACGTAAAGCCTTTTATGATAAAATCAGCCGCGCATATTTCAATGCACGGATTTAGACCTGGAAACGCGCCGTATGAGGCGGTAAAACAAAAAATCGGCGAAGAAAAACTTTTAGAAAATTCCCTGTCCGATATAATTAAAAAAACATTAATGGACGCCTTTACGCAAGAAAAAATAGATGCGCTTGGCGAGCCGCATGTTGATATAGAAAAATTTAAATTAGAAGAGCCCTTGATTTATAAAGCGACGGTTTCGCTTTTACCGAAAGCCGAGCTTTCGGAATATAAATCATTAAAAATAAAAAGGCGGGAAGTTAAGGCGGATCCTGAAGAAATAAATATGCTTTTAACTGATATGCAAGAAAGACGCGCAAAAGAAGCGCTTGTGGAAAGAAAAAGTAAAAAAGGAGATAAAGTTAATATAAATATAGAAATGTCTCTTGATAAAGCGCCGCTTGAGGGCGGCCAGTTTAAAAATCACGATGTAATAATCGGTAAAGATATTTTTCCGGGAGAATTCAATAAAAACCTGGAAGGGATGGGGAAAAATGAAGAAAAATCTTTTGAGGTTGAATATCCGAAAGAACATTTTGATAAAATCTTAGCTGGAAAATCTATCACATTTAAAGTAAAAATAAATGACATATACGAAATTGAATTGCCTGAGCTTAATGATGAATTTGCTAAAAATGCAGGAGGATTTGAAAAATTTGATGAATTAAAAAAGCATATTGAAAATTTAATTTTAAAAAGAAATAAAGAAAATGAGGATGCGCGCTTTGAGGGAGAAATATTTGAAAAATTAATAAATAATGGAAAATTTGACGAGCTGCCTGATATATTGCTTGAAAGCGAAAAAGATAAAATGGTAAGCGAACTTGAAGCAAATATTTTATCCCAGGGAGGCGCGTTTGACGATTATTTAGCGCATATTAAAAAAACGCGCGAGGATTTAAAAAATGACTTTGCGGAAATGTCTGAAAAAAGAATTAAAACATCTTTAGCAATAAGAAAAATAGCCGAGGATGAAGACATCAAAGTTGATGACAATGAGATAGATGCGGAGATAAAAAAAATGTTGAAACTTTATAGAGATAATCCCGCAGCCGTTAAAAATTTACAATCGGAAAATTATAAAAATTATTTTAAAAATGTATTACTGAATAAAATAATTATAAGTAAATTAAAGGAATGGAACGAGGGGGAAACTTAAAATTTTAGATTGCAGATTTTTGATTTTCTCATTATGTGCCTAAATGGACATTCGCCGCCTAAAGACCGTAGGTCAGAGCTATGAACATTGATTGCAGTTCTGACCTTTTTTGCTTATCTCATAATAGCCATTTACAATCATATATTTCTTTTCTACCTCTTGAGACAAACTCCAAATAACTATAAATAACAGATGAGTAAAGCAAATAAGTTTATTAATCTAAAATCTAAAATCATAAATCTAAAATCCCATCATCCCTTCCCTATTGCCATACCGACTACTTTGCCCGCACCCGCCCTTTTTAAAACAGCAGCGCATTCTTCCATAGTAACCCCCGTAGTAATAACATCATCAAATAAAATTACAGTTTTTCCTTCTAAAATTTTCCCCTCTTGAGAGGGGGCGGGGGTGTGTATCTCAAAAGCATCACTCATATTATTTCTTCTATGCTCTTCTGTCATTTTCGCTTTACCTTGGAATTTAGTATTTTTTCTCCTAAACAGCACTCCATCTTTTCTATTTCCTAATTTCTCAACCTCTAATTTCTTAATTTCTTGACCGTATTCCCCTTCTTTTCCCTCTTGACCATCTATCACTTCTTTCAAGTTCCTCATCTCTTCCAGTATTATCTCACTCTGATTAAACCCCCTCCACAATAATCTTTTTTTATGCAAAGGGATCGGAACGACAACAATATTATTACAGTATTTATCAGTAAAAATCTTTTCAGGCGGCTCGCCTAAAAATATTTCCATCCGCGCGCGGTTTAATCTTAAAAATTCCATCCCTATTTTTGCAATATCCTTCGCGATATTTTCAATAAAGTTATATTTTAATTTATGAATTAAATTTCTAACACATGGATTTTCCTTTAAATTGACAAAAGTGATATAAATATCTACATCTCCGATTTTAGATAGATCGCAGTTTTTCCCCCTTTCGTAAAGGGGGCAAGGGGGATTTTTCGTCAGCACAACCCCGCTCAAATTATCCAACCCGTCTTGCGCGCTTTGTTTTGTTGCTTTATTGCTTGCCTCGCCGTAATTTAATAAAGGCGGGCTTTCTTGATTCTTTACCGTGCAAACGCAGCTAAATCCTAATTCAGTTTCATTTCCGCACAAAGGGCATATCTGCGTTTCGTTAAATTTAATTTTAGAAAAACAATAATCGCAAATCCATTTCCCTTCCTCGCCGCATCTTGCGCATTCAATCGGAAAAAGCATATCTAAAAAAAATTT
>JAZDMY010000031.1:0-8658 GCA_043800435.1 bacterium | reverse complement strand
GTTCCATGTTTAATTTCTTTTCCGAGCATATCTAAAATTTTCCCTAAAATATGCCCTCCCTCCGCCATTATCTCTATTTCTTCTTTTGTTTTTATTAAAATCATATATTTATTATATTCTAGCAAATATTGTTAAAAATTGCCAGAGCAAATTTGCCAGTATTTTTATTTTTTAGTATAATAACGGTAGTTGATTAGGGATTAGTAGATTAGTTGCGCAGGTTAAATTAATTTCATGCGCACTCTTTAAAAAAAATACTATGGCGAATCACTAAATTGGACTGACTATTTAACTAAGAAACTAATTAACTAAGCAACTAATTAACTATGATCCAAATACTAGAAAAAAATAATTTTAAATGGATTGACCTTGCACCATGCAAAAAAGGCATAAAATATCTGAATGAAAATTTTAATTTTCATCCCTTGGATATAGAAGATTGTATCGCTATAACCCATAGAGCGAAATGCGACCAATATGCGCAATATTCTTTTTTAATTCTGCTTTTTCCCGCCTACGATAAAAAAACAAGAGAGATTATTACGGCTGAAATTGACTTTTTTATAAGCAAAGATTATTTAATTACTGTCCGCCGCGATGGCTATCTAAAAACTTTTATTGATTTTTTAAAACTTTGCGTTGAAAACGGCGAGGAGAAAGAAAAATTTTTATCGCTTCCTCCTGAAAAGCTGCTTTATGAAATAATAAATAAACTATATCGCAATTGCGCTCCGATGTTAGACCATATCACATCCGACATTGATCATATTGAAAGACAAATTTTTTCAGGACATGAAAAAGAGATGGTGCAAGAAATTTCTATAATCAGGCGCAACATCACCGATTTTAGAAAAGTTATGCAGGCGCATAAAAATGTCATAAAAAAATTAACTTATTCCCTGCAAGAAAGTCCGCTTTTTGGAATTCAAAAAACAGACGCGTATTATAATAATTTAATTGATCATACAAAAGAAATATGGGACGCTCTGGAAAATTTTAAAGAGCGGATTGAGGCATTGCAAGAAACGAATGAGTCGCTTATAGCATTTAAGCTGAATGACGTTATGAAAACTCTTACAATAATTTCTGTATTCACTTTTCCAATAACATTAATCGCCGCGGTTTTCGGAATGAATATGCAAGGAATACCCTTTACAGACCACGCGTATGGCTTCTGGATAGTAGCAGCTATAATGGCAAGCATAGCAGGTTTAATGCTTTGGCATTTTAGAAGGAAGGAGTGGATGTAAAAATAATTAAAAGCCTAAAATCAAAAGTTAAAAGTTAAATTAAAAATAACAAGATAATTTATCTTAACTTCCTAATCGCTTAATACTTTATACTAAATACTTAATACTCTCTTTATCTCTTCCACACTTTCCACCCTAACCAATTTCTCCCTCAAACCCTTCGCATCAGGCCATCCCTTCACATACCATAACAAGTGTTTTCTCATTTCCACTATCCCGTGATCGCCTTTCATTTTATATGCTAATTTCGCGTGACGAAGCGCGATTTTTTTTATTTCATCTGTCTTTTTCCGCGTTAAATCAGCATCTATTCCCCTCTTGAGAGGGGCAAGGGGTGTGTTTTCATTATACTCGCATTTTTCACCAGAAACCATATACTCCTTAATATCCCTAAACAGCCATGGCCTGCCTAAAACTCCCTGCGCGATTCCCAGCCCGTCAGCGCCGGTTTTTTCAATCATTATTTTCGCGTCTTCCAATGTCTTTATTCCGCCATTTCCTAAAACAACTGTTTCTCCCCTCCTTAATAAGGACTTCCGCCGACTGGAGGAAGGGATAATTCTAATGTTTCCCCTCCTTGACAAGGAGGGGTCAGGGGTGGTTTTCAACAAATCCACCACCCCTTTAATCATCTCATAATCCGGTTCTCCCGAAAAACCCTGTTCATAAGTTCTCCCATGCACCATAACGGCCGCAATCGGAAGATCAATAATATTCTTCATAAAATCCAGCGCAGTAATTCTTATTCGCGTTGATTCGCTTTCACATTCGCGCCTATTCGCGTATATTCCGCTTCTTATCTTAACACTCACTGGAATATCAACCACTGAAAGCACTGCCTCTATAATCTTTTTGCTTAATGCTAAATCACGCATTAAAGCAACCCCGCCATTATGCGCGACGACTTTTTTTGCAGGACAACCAAAATTAATATCAATCCCATCCGCGCCCGCTTCCTGCGCAATCATAGCCGCTTTCTTAAACAATTCAGGTTTTTTTCCAAATAACTGCACAACAACGGGGTGCTCCTTTTTACTTATTTTTAATAATTCCATCGTTTTTTTACTATCATAATACAGGGCATCCGCTGAAACCATCTCAGTATATACCACATCCGCGCCCATTTCACGGCAAAGCGTCCGAAAAGCGCAATCCGTAATTCCCGCCATCGGCGCCAATGCTAAAATATGTTCTTTTTTCTTTAATTTTAGCCAAAAATTTTTATTGTTCCCCCTTTTGCAAAGGGGGCAACGGGGATTTATATTTGACATAATTATAAAAGTGTGCTATTATGTAAAATTAGTTATAAAAATTGAATCTGCTTAGATGCATCTATTAGTTCCCCTCTTGAGAGCCCGCCCGAACGGCTGTTCAGTCGGGCGGGGGGCAAGGGGTGTGTCGGTAATGGGATTTACTAAAAAATACACACACCAACCCCTCTTTAGAGGGGATAACCAGCAGTTGCTAAAAATTTATGTCTACCTTAAAAACAAATCAAAAAGGTTTCTCCTTAACAGAATTAATGATAACCATCTCCATTATAAGCACTCTCGGTACCGTTAGCGCCGCAAAATTAAACGGCTCCTTGACTGCCGCGCGAGATGCGAATCGTAAAATGAATATTCGCCAAGTGCAAACCGCGCTTGAATTATATTATGATGATAACCTATCTTATCCCGAATATCAAGGCAGCTCATCTAATGCAAGCTGGTCTGCATTAAAATCAGCATTAGAAAATCCTGAAAAGCAATATATTTCCGAACTCCCGGATGATCCTATAAGCAAAGATAAATATGCTTATACATATTGGAGCGACGGAAATACTTTTAAAATAAGTTATGAGCTGGAGGATAAAAATGTGAGTGAAACCCAGTTAGCGTTAGGAATATAATTTGATTTAAAATAAAAAACAAAAAAACAGGCATCGCCTGTTTTTTTAAATTAATAAAATATTTTCGCTAATCCAATTCTTCCATCGCCTTCTTCTGAGCTCTTGTTAAATTTTCAGGCGTTCGTATTATTACTTCCACAAAATGATCTCCGTGTCCAAACCCTCGCAATTTTTGTACGCCTTTCCCTTTCAATTTAAATACAGTTCCAGTTTGCGTTCCTTCCAGAATTTTTAATTTTACGCCGTCATGAATCGTTTCAATATTTATTTTATCTCCCAATGCCGCCTGTTTGAAAGAAATATATTCTTTTGTATAAATATCATATCCATCCCGCCTAAACTTATGACTTGGCTTTACTTTTATAATTATATATAAATCGCCGGACTGTCCGCCGCCTCTTCCCGCTTCTCCTTGCCCGCTTAATTTTATTGTCTCGCCGTTATCAATGCCTGCCGGGATTTTAACCTTAACCTTTTGACTTCCTCTAACCGCGCCCGCGCCGCCGCATTTTACGCAATTTTTTTCCGGTCGTTTTCCCGCTCCTTTGCAAGACGGGCAAACGCTGGCAGTTTGGAATGTTCCTAATATTGTCTGCTGGGTATGTTTAATCTGACCCGTTCCTTTGCACTCAGGACATGTTTCTATTTTTGAACCTGGTTCTGCGCCGTTTCCATGGCAATGATCGCAGGTTATAATTTTTTCAAGTTCAATTTCTTTTTCAACCCCAAAAACCGCGTCATTAAAATCAATCGCCATAGAAACCTCCATATCTCCTCCTCGCTTAGGTCCATATGACGCTCTTTGGCTTCTTCCGCCGCCGAAAAAATCGCCGAACATATCTCCCAAGTCATCCATATTTATTTCAAATCCGTTCGCAAAACCTGAAAAATCGCGAAATCCGTTAAAACCGGAAAACCCGCCGCCCGCTTGCGCGTGCTCAAAAGAAGAACCGAAATTATCATATTGGGCTCGTTTTTTATCGTCTGATAAAACCTGATACGCCTCGTTTGCTTCCTTAAATTTTTCCGCGTTACCGCCCTTTATAGGATGATGTTCATGCGCTAATTTATGAAACGCTTTTTTTATTTCATCCTTTGAGGCATTCTTGTCCACGCCTAAAATTTTATAGTAATCCTTTGACATAGGTTTAAAAACGCCGTCACGAACGGCGTCCATCCGAATTAAATTATATTAAATGTCATCCAGCCCGAGCATTGAGCTGGTCATACGCAATTTTGGAGGACGGCTTTTGTCATTCCGACCGAACGAAAAAAATATTTATGAAGTGAAATGAAATAAATATTTTTGAGCGAGTGGAGGAATCTGTAAACATTACCAAATTTTGTGCTGTTAACAGATTCCTCCGCTCCGCTCATCCCTCGTCCCTCGGGCTTCGCTTCGGTCGGAATGACAATTCATTACTTTTCTCTCTCCTGAAATCCAATCTCTTCACTTACATTCTCCGCTTCTTTTATCTCTCCGAATTTTTCTTCATATTTTTTTACATTTTCAACCATCGCGTTCACCATCCGCTTAAAATGTCCGGGCGTAGTAATAATTTTGCCGCTCACCTTGCCCGACGGCGGGAAAATACTGAAAAATACTATTTGAAATTCATCGCGATTATGACTTACCTGCATCGCGTTCGCATATTCCGCTCCCGCGATATTGTCCGCGATTTGGATTTGTTTTGGTTGTTGTTGCGGCATATTTGTCATCCCGACCGAGCATTTCGCGCAGCCAAGCAAAGCGAGGCGGAGCGAAAGGCGAGTGGAGGGATCTGTGATAGCACCGGCTAAAAAATTTAAAAATACTACACTTAATTAAACCATTCCTTACTTAAATCGCCCCGCGAAGGATTCATTTTATTAATCAAAAATTCTTTTTTCTCTCTTCTCCATTTTTTTAATTGCTTTTCTCTTGCAATAGCATTATTTACGTCGTTGTAATGCTCATAATACACCAATTTATGGCATCTATATTTTTTTGTAAATCCATCAATTAAATCATTTTTATGTTCAATAACTCGTCTTTCTAAATTATTTGTTACTCCAATATATATCATGCCGCTAATGCTCGCCATAATATAGATATAAAAATTATAATCGCGCATAAATATTTGGCTTAAACAATAAAGCGATAAAGTATCCTACTTATGTCATTCCGACCGAACGAATCCCGCAGTATTGCGGGATGAGTGAGTGGAGGAATCTGTGAACATTACCAAATTTTGTGCTGTTAACAGATTCCTCCGCTCCGCTCGCCCTCGTCCCTCGGGCTTCGCTTCGGTCGGAATGACAAACTCTATCCTTTTAAATTATTAAACACCGCCATTAAAATTAAATCTGAATATTTTCCATTATAAAACTCATCATCTTTTAAAACTCCTTCTTTTATAAAACCGACCGACTTATAGCATTTAACGGCCGGCTTATTATTTACGGATACACCTAGGGTTATTTTATGCAACTTTAAATTGCTAAAACCATAATTTATTAAATACTGCATTGCCAATTTTCCGACCCCCTTTCCTCTATAATCGTCTTCGCCAATTATTATAAATGCCTCTGCATTTTTATTTTGTTTATTTATATTAGACAAACCAATACAACCAATTGGGATTTTTCCATCTAAAATGGTAAAAAAAATTTTATTCTTATCTTTCTGATAATCGTTAAACCATTTCGTTTCTTTTTTTAAAGTAGTTTTAGGATTTGAAAGATCGCAAACATATCTATTTACTTTGGAATTATTAAACCACTTCACCCTATATAAAATATCCGATCTTTTATGCAGCCTGAATTTTATTTGCATAAATAGTTTATTAATACGATTGTCATCCCGACCGATCCCGAGCGAGCGGAGGGGAGTGGAGGGATCTGTTTTCACCGCCATGCTATAAATTACTTCAACTAAAGGTTAGCATGATTTACTAATTTTTACTAAATCCAGATTCCTCCGCTCCGCTCGCCCTCGTCCATCAGGCTTCGCTTCGGTCGAAATAACAATAAGTTTAATTTCCAATTTCTATAAATTACAAAGGATTACACCTAAATTACAATAAATATCTTAATTTCTAATAATTTAAAATTTTATTAGGTGAATTAGATGAATTTCTTTATTTCTTCTCCTCAAATTCCCCCTCAACCGGTCCCTTTTTATCATCGCCGCCTTGTTCTCCCCCTTCTTTACCTTCTCCACCATCTTTACCTTCTTTCCCCGCTTCCTGTTGATTCTTATACATCATCTCGCCAATCTTTTGCGCTTCCTGCATTAACGCGTCAATCGCGGTTTTTATAGCATCTTTATCTTCCCCGTCTTTGACTTTCCTTAATGCCTCAATTTTTTCGCCGACCGATTTTTTAATATCTTCGGTTATTTTATCGCCCGCGTCTTTTATTGTTTTTTCCGTGGAGAAAATTAAAGTATCCGCTGTATTTTTAAGTTCTACCAATTCTTTCTTCTTCTTATCTTCATCCGCGTGAAGTTCCGCGTCTTTCTTCATTTTTTCTATCTCATCTTTTGAAAGTCCGGTTGATGCTTGTATCGTTATTTTTTGTTCTTTTCCTGTCGCTTTATCTTTCGCGCTCACATTTAAAATGCCATTCATATCAATATCAAAATTAACCTCAACTTGCGGCAGCCCTCTCGGCGCAGGCGGGATGCCCGATAAAATAAACCTGCCTAATGTCTTATTATCTTGCGCCATCTCCCGTTCGCCCTGCAGAATATGAATTTCCACAGAAGTTTGACCATCGGCTGCTGTGGAAAAAACCTGCGACTTTGAAGTAGGAATCGTTGAATTTCTGTCAATAATCGGAGTTCGGATTCCGCCTAATGTTTCAATGCCTAATGTTAAAGGAGTAACATCTAATAAAAGCACATCTTTTACATCTTTTTGGAAAGCGCCTGCCTGCACAGCCGCGCCTACTGCCACTACTTCATCAGGATTCACGCCAAGATGCGGTTTTTTCTTAAAAAATTCTTCAACCTTTTTTTGAACCATCGGCATTCTTGTCTGTCCGCCGACTAAAATAACCTCTTCTATATCTTCTACTTTATATCCCGCGTCCGTTAACGCTTTTTTACATGGCTCAAAAGTTCCTTCAACTAACTCGCCGACCAATTCTTCTAATTTTGACCTCGTTAATTTCATAACCAAATGCTTCGGACCATTCGCGTCTGAAGTTATAAACGGCTGGTTTATTTCTGTTTCAATAGAAGTTGATAATTCAATTTTTGCCTTTTCCGCCGCCTCTTTAATTCTTTGCAAGGACATCTTATCATTTGATAAATCAATCCCCTGATCTTTTTTAAATTCAGAAATAATGTAATCAATAATTTTTCTATCAAAATCATCACCGCCTAAATGGGTATCGCCGTTAGTCGCTTTAACCTCTACTGTATCAGCAGTAATATCCAAAATAGAAACATCAAAAGTCCCTCCGCCTAAATCATAAACTGCAATCTGTTGATCTTTTTTCTTATCAAAGCCATAAGCCAAAGCCGCCGCAGTAGGTTCATTAATGATTTGTCTTACTTTAAGCCCTGCGATTTCTCCCGCATCTTTTGTCGCTTGCCTTTGCGCATCATCAAAATACGCAGGAACAGTTATAACAGCTTCTTCTATTTTTTCGCCTATTTTTTCTTCCGCATCAACTTTTAATTTTTGCAAAATCATTGCAGAAATTTCCTGCGGAGTATGTTCTTTATCCCCCATTTTTATCTTTATTCCTTCTCCTGATTTAACTATTTTATACGGCATAGTTTTAATGTCTTCCTGCACTTCTTTATCATCAAACCTGCGCCCGATTAAACGTTTAATAGAAAATAAAGTATTTTCTGGATTAGTAACAGCCTGCCTTTTAGCGATCTGCCCGACTAAACGTTCGCCGGTTTTTGACATAGCAACAATAGACGGCGTTGTCCTCGCGCCTTCCTTATTTTCCAAAACCTTCGGCTCGCCGCCTTCAAAAATCGCCATACATGAATTTGTTGTTCCAAGGTCAATTCCTAATATTTTTGACATAAGATTATTTAATTCTCACCTCTTTAAAATTTAATAAAGTAAAGCGAAAATTATTAAGTTAAAAATTTAATTTATTTTATAAATTCACCTAAATTACAATTCACCTAATTCACCTAATAAAAATTGAAATGTAAAATACTAAAATTCAACTTTTCTTTTTTATATTTAGTATTTAATAATTTGACATTTTATTAGATGAATTAAAAATTAGGTGAATTAGGTGAATTTTTTTCTACCTCTATCTCCATCCCCTCCGGCAGCTTCGTTTCAATATTCAATTCATCATTTCTATATATTTTCCAGTTTTCCTCTATTCTTACTTCTTTACTTTTGCTATACATAAAAATAACAAAAATAATAATTATAAGTGTGATCGTCCCGTAAATAATTTTTGTTATGTTTTTATTCATATTTATAGAATTTATTGTCCGCGTATGATCAGCGTAAAAATCCGCGTGCAGTTCCGCGAAACTAAACTTAAAATGTA
>JAZDMY010000108.1:0-2502 GCA_043800435.1 bacterium | reverse complement strand
AAAATTATTAATGGCATAAGTATTTTCTTTCGCTATGCTAATCATCCCTTTTATTATGGCATTGGTGTATTTTTCCATCGCCTGGCTTTGCGATTTTTCATCTTTCGCATGCCCGCTATTCGTAATTATTTTTTCAACATTGCTGCCACTTTCAAAAATTATTTCCGCCTCGCTAAGTATTTTTTCAAGCTGGAGCGCTCGCTTATCAACCGTTTCCCCTAGAATTCTTCCCTTTACTTTTTTTGACGGTAAAGCCTCAGGTATCTTTATTTCCGGCGCACTTATCCTTTCCGGCGCAGGACTGCTTATAGGAGCGCCGCCTGACGATCCGCCGCCTGAACCTCCGGACGATCCGCCGCCACCACCGCCGCCCCCTCCGCCTCCGCCTGAAGGAGGAGCTTCGTATCTTAATAAAATTGTTCCCCGATGGCTATAATCTTTATATCCGTCATTATTTTCTAACCATAAGTATAATGTTTGATTAGAGCCTGTCGCCTTTATTTTAAATGACTTATCCGCTGTAAATATGCCGTCATCATTTTTAGCCGGCTCGCTGCCTAATTTATACCATGCACCTTTTATGCCTGCGGGATCAAATGATTCTTCCCATTTAATTTCAAATTCCGAGCTATTTTTTACAGGACTTGGATTTGCGCCGTCGGCGGTAAAATTTAAAGGTGCGTTCGGAACAGTATAAATTTTTCTCATATAAATCTGCGGCTCTCCATTTCGGTTATCCTGCCAGATTATTTTGTCTTTATAAATCTTAGGATTATATTGCCCGCTTAAATTTGAGGTAATTTGATATTCATTTTTCGTCGCAATATCGTATAAATATATGTCGTCATTATTATTTCTTGCATCGGTAAACACAATTTTATTATTATAAATATCCGGCTGGCTTTGCGATCTTGTATTATATGTAATACGCTCCGTTTCAGAATTTTCCGTATTATACATATAGACATCATAATTTCCTTGTCTTAAATCAGACCATACAATTTTATTTTTATAAATATTCGGGGTAAAATAACCGCTTAAATTATCCGTTAATTTAGTTTGAGAAGAATTCTTTAAATCGTAAAGATAAATATCAGTGGCAGCATATGTTGATTGCGCCCAAATAACTTTATCTTCATAAATCCTAGGATCGCGAGGATTTATAAGACCGGAATTTAATTTTTTCTGAGTGTTTGAATCTAAATCATATAAATATATTTCTTGCCTATTATTTACATCATCCCGCCAAACGATTTTATTGCCAAAAATATCGGGAGTATATTGTCCGTTAAGATTATAGGCGGCTTCCCTTTCTTCTCCCGTTGCAAGATCATACATATAAATATCCGCGTTATTATTGCGTTGATCGCGCCAAACAATCCTGTCGCCGTTTATGGCAGGCGTATATTGCCCGCTAATATTTTCCGTTATGCGAGTTTCTTTTTCCAACGTTAAATCGTAAAGATAAATATCGGCGTTTCCTGAACGATAATCTTCATAAACAATTTTATCTTCATAAATATCCGCCGAATAAGCCGCGCCTGCGGATATTTTAACTTCATCGCCAAATTGCAAATAAGGTCCCGGATAAGGGGTCGCAAAATATGGATCGGAAAGCGCGCTTTCGTTCCCATCCTCATCAATAGCGCTTATAGCGAAATAATATGTTTTCCAGTTTTCAAGATTTTCAGCATCATATGATGTCTCCTCAATAGGATTATTATTTATGCGGTTTGTAAATGAAGCGCAATCTAATGAGCGGTAAATATTATAATTCGTCTTTGCCGTTTCATCTCCCGCCGTCCATGTTATAATAGCTTTTTTATTATTCGGCATAACTTTAATATTCTTTGGAGGAGCAAGAGGGACTTTTTCATAATTTAAAATTATACTGGAATAATTTTTATAATTTTTATTTCCGTCATCATCTTCAAGCCAAACATATAACGTCTGCCTGCCTTCCGCTAAGACTCTCACATTAAACGGTTTATCTGAAATAAATACGCCGTCCTCGTTTGATGCCGGTTCGCTACCGATTTTATACCATGCGCCTCTTATATTAAACGGCTCGGGATTATCATAATTGATTAAAAATCCGGAATTTCTTTTTAACGGACTCGGGTTAAATCCGTCCGCAGTTAAATTAACAGGCGGAAACGGAGATACGTCGTAACGAAGATTTATGCTGCTCCACCGCCTATAATCTTTATTCCCGTCCTTATCTTCAAGCCAAACATACAATAATTGCCCGCCCTTCTGGTTTGCGCTCACTAAAAATGGATTGCTGTCTAAAACATATCCGTCTTCATTTGAAATCGGCTCCGCTCCTAATTTGTACCAAGCGCGAGGATATATTAAACTTGAATTTTCACGGCTGATTAAAAATTCGGGATTATTTTGCCAATCGCTAGGATTTTTTCCATTCACGGATAAATTAAGAGGAAATTCTATCTTCTTAACAATAATTTTTTTTGTATCAAAAAATTTTTCCTTCCCGTTGAA
>JAZDMY010000056.1:0-13229 GCA_043800435.1 bacterium | reverse complement strand
GTGGATGAAATAAAATATCAGCAAGAAATAAATAAAATAATAGTACACTTATTAAATATGTCATGGGGATAAATAAGGGAAAAACTATGAATAATTATTCTTTTATACATATCGGATAAAAGCGCAATAATAATCTACAGAATATTAAGATATTTTCCACATAAATATTAAAGGTAGTCCACTATAAATTCACATATAGTATAAGTTTGTGCATATGTTTTCCACAGGTATCCGTATATTAAATGCATAAAGTTATAATATTAGTAGAAATTAAGGATTTTATGCAATTTTGCTAAATTTTTTTTAATTGACTGTTTTTAAAGTCAATGGTATAATCATTTTATAAATAAAAAGAAGATTTCTTATTTTAAAATGATTAATTTAGTTTTAATAAATTTTATATTTAGAAAGAGAGGTGAATTTCCGTGCAAGAAATAAAGAGAAAGAAAGATGAAAGTTTTGAAAGCCTTTTAAGAAGATTTAATAGAAAGATGCAACAGAGCGGTAAACTTATAGAGGTAAAGCAAGGTAAATTTTTTGAAAAAGATCTTAATAAAAATTTACGCAAAGAAAGCGCTTTAGTCAGAAATAAAATTCGCGCGAAAAAAGAATATTTAAGAAAAATAGGAAAATTGCCGGATGAATTTGACGAAAAAGGCCGACGGATAAAAATAAAGATATAATGAAAATTATAAACGAAAATTTTAATTTAAAGACGCGATTACTTAATATGCGTATTTTAAATTTGCTTCAATTTATTTAATAAAAAAGAACTCCCTGTGTTGACTGTAAGATACGCAGGGTCATTCACGTTGGTTTTATACTAAGTCGTAAAAAAATGAAAACAAGGATTAAATTAAAAAAACTATTTGTTAGTTTATTAATTCTTTTTGGATTTCTTGGTGTTTTGTTTTCGCAAACGCAAAAAATAGTTATAGCTCAGGAAGTTTGGGGGGAAGGCGATACGGTAAAAACTAATATAGAACAGGAAACGGGGCTTACCGCGAAAGACCCCCGTCTTATTATTGCAAACATTATTAAAATATTTTTAGGATTTCTCGGGTTGCTTACGCTTCTTATAATAATGTATGCGGGGTTTTTATGGATGACAGCCGGCGGCGAGTCTGAAAAAATTGATCAAGCAAAAAAACTTTTAAAAAATGCGGTTATAGGCATTCTTATTATTTTGTCATCGTATGCCATCGTGAATTTTATCTTTAGCAGGTTTATAAATAACGGAAATATTAAAAGTTCGGGAATTCCGAATCAGAGCGCGCCTTCATATATAGGAGTACTGGGCGAGAATATAATTGAGAACCATTATCCTTCGCGAAATCAAAAAGACGTGCCGCGCAATACAAAAATTATTATTACCTTTAGAGAAGAGATGGCGATAGATTCAATAATGCAAAATATAGCCGATTGCGGCGATGGAATTATTTGCGGCGATTTAAATTTTATCAGTGTTAGGATTTTTCCAACAAAAAAACATGACTCTTGCGAATATAACGGAGGGGAATATACGAAATGCGAAATTAACAATATTTTAAGGGTAAAAGTTAAGACAAAGGATAAGAAAACTTTTTTATTTAAACCGCAAGAGGCATTAGCAGGCGATGCGGATTACTCAGTCTATTTATCAAGCGGGATTAAAAAAGCGGATAAAAAAGCAGCGTTTGGCAATGCTGGAAATTATATTTGGTCATTTTCAGTATCAATGAATATAGACTTAACCCCTCCGCAGGTTAAGAATGTTTTCCCTTATCCTGATAATTACGGTGATGATTATAATAGTATTTCACCTGCTGCTCCCGCGCGATGGGAAATAAATGTTAAGGGGCTGCCTAATAGTGAAACTAATGCCGCAGCTGCGATTTCTTTAGAAGGAAAAGTCGGAAGCGCCACGGCGGTATTAGCGGGAAAATACGAGGGCAATAAGGATGGAAAAATAAAAGTTTATATTTCAAATGAGCTAAAGGCTGTGATATATTTTAGCGAGGAAGGGCAAACTTTTAAAGAAATAATAGCACGCAGTATTATCGGTAATTTCCTTGACTTAGGATATGGCTTAAATTTAAAATTTGAGGGAGATAATTTTGAGGCGGGAAATCAATGGATAATAGATGTTAAGTCCGCGAAAAAAGGAGATTACATAATTTTGGGAAATAAAAAATACGTTTTTGGCAATAATATCATAACATCGGAAAATGATACGGCTTCCGCTGTTGCTGAAAAAATATCTGCGGCGATTATTAAGGAGCAGGGAGATTTAGTAGAAGTTAATAACGATGGAGCAAAGATTAAATTAGTAGCAAAAGTCGCGGGCGAGGACGCAAATAATATGCCCTTTTCCTCAAGCAATAACAATACGATAGAAAGAAGATTAATAAGTGAAGGTTCTAATAGTATAACAACTCCGGCTAAGCGAGGAGGGATATTAGATACTCCAATAAATTCAATAATACAAATTAATTTTAATGAGGCGATTGATCCATTATCAGCGGGCGCTTATATTAAAGTTTCTGCTGCGCAAGGAGAAATTCCGGGGCAACTTTTATTTAGTAATCAATATAAAACGGTTGAATTTAGACCTGATAATATTTGCGGACAAAATTCATGCGGGGAGACGGTTTATTGCCTTCCAAAAAAAGAGCAGATTTTTATTAAAGTGAAAGCGGGCGAAATTGAAGGAACTTGCGCCGCCGATTCAGATTGTTCGGATTACCCAGTGTGCGAACTATCAGGAAATATAAAAGTTTGTAAAAAAGAAGAAGGCGGGATAAAAAAGAATAATCCCGCGGCGAAATTTGGCTCAGGGGTTGCTGATATGTGCGATAATTCTTTAGATGGAAATAGAAATATGAATGCCGAAGGACCTGGCAATGGAAACAACCCGAATCAAAGCGGGAAAAATGGATACTTTGAAAATAACATATATGCGATTTGCACAGCCGGCGATGTTAACGAATATAAACTTTGCAAGAAAGATAATAATATTTGCGCCGTTAAAGATAATTGCAAGTATTTAAACGGCGAGGCAGCAGCCCCAGCAGCAGAAAGGTTAATTAGTGTGCAAAATAACAGCGGCGATGATTATGGCTGGTCTTTTTATACGAGCAATGATATGGTACAAAGCGCGCCGGAAATTATTAAAAGGACTCCTTCAAGCGGTGCGCAAGGAATCGCGGAAGATGATCCGTTAACATCCACATTTAACCGGTTAATAATGAGCAGCACTTTAAAAACGGGCGTTGTTAAATTTAGCAATGGAGATATTCATACTAGAATTATACTTAAATCAAATTCTTCAAGCGGGATAGGGTATTGGGCGGAAAAGGAAGATATTGATGCCGCCCCAAGAGACGGGTATGCCGACGAGACGGAAGTTATAATAAAACATGATAAATTTGAGAAAGAAAATAGTTATAGCGGAGATATAGGTTCAGGAGTAAAGGATATATATCAAAATTGTTATAATCCATCTGTCGGACCATGCGCGGCTAACCCAACAAAGCAATGCGTAAATTGCGGAGAGAGTGGCAGTTGCGATGCGGAGAAATAAATGTTTCTTCCATAAATCTACAAATTTTTTCACAAATTTGAATAGCTTTTTAAAAAATATCAGACTAATTTGCAGATTTGTAATAGATTTGTTGATTTGTCGGAGGTTTTGACTAATTTTGTGAGAGGACGAAAAAAAAGCGCGTTTAAAAAAATAATAGAAGATATAAGAGGAATTAACGAGGGGACAAAGAAAGGTATTTGGATTATTTTTATTTTTGTTTTGGGCGGATTAAGTTTTTTAAGTTTATTCGGCATGGCTGGAAATATAGGGTTGCATATCAATGGATGGCTTTCAAATATTTTTGGCTCCGCAAGAATTATTTTCCCGACGGCTTTGCTTATTTTATGCCACCTCCTTTTATATCCTGATAAATATGAAATTAAGAAACCGAATTATTTCGGAATTTTATTGCTATTTATTTCAATCCCGGGCATAATCCATTTAGTGAAAATTTTTTACTATTCTTATTTTTTAGAAGAGATTCTTCCTTTGCAAAAAGGCGGAGGATATATTGGAAATTTAACAAAGTATCCTATTAATTTAATGGGAATGACGGCGGCTGTTTTAATATTTCTCGCGCTTTTTTTTATCGGGTGTTTACTAACGTTTAACACATCTATTTTAGAAATGCGAAAGAAGATGGCTTTAGCGCTTTGGCCTGTTAAAAAAATAAAAGAATTTATCGGATGGTGGAAATGGAGGAGGAAGGATTTAGGTCAAGAATTAAATCAGAGAATTGAAAGCGATGATTTACAGGAAACAAAAGTGGCAGACAAAGAAGAAATTAAGAAATTAGAAATTAGAAATTTGAAATTAGATGAACAGGGAAATGAGGTTAAAGATTTAACAGAAGATGATCACAACATTGAACATATGCAGCAGGAACTTATTCCGAAAAGGTTATATAATAAAATTGACATACCATTAGAGCTGCTTGAGAATCAGCAAGGAAAGCCCACGAGTGTTGATATAAAAAATAATACGGAAGTAATAAGGAAAACGCTTGAAAATTTTGGAATAGATGTAGAGATGGGGGATGTTAATGTCGGTCCGACAGTAACGCAATTCACATTAAGACCATCTGAAGGAATTAAATTATCGCAAATTACTACGTTGCATAATGATCTGGCGCTTGCTTTGGCGGCGCATCCGATTAGAATTGAGGCGCCTATACCAGGAAAAGCTTTAGTCGGAGTAGAAGTCCCGAATCAAAAAATTGCGGTTGTAGGATTAAAAGAAATCTTGCAAGCATCAGAATTTAGAACAAGAAAGTCAAATTTATTGCTCGCCTTAGGAAAAGATGTTTCAGGCAAGCCATGGCTTGCCGATTTAGCAAGGATGCCACATTTATTAATTGCCGGAAGTACGGGCTCAGGTAAAACGATTTGCATAAACGCAATTATAATGAGCCTCCTATATCAAAACACGCCGGAAACGCTGAAGTTGATTCTAGTTGATCCAAAAAGGGTGGAACTCCCTGTATATAACGGAATAAATTATTTAATTACGCCAGTAATTACCGATGTAAAGAAAACGGTTAATGCGTTAAAATGGGCGGTTTCGGAAATGGAAAGACGGTTTGAGGTTTTATCTTCCGCCCATAGCCGAGACATTGAATCATATAATAGCAGCGCTGAGGAAAAATTGCCTTACATTGTTATTGTTATTGATGAATTAGCTGATCTAATGAGTTCATCAGGCGCGGAAGTGGAAGGCGCGATTATACGGCTTGCGCAAATGGCGCGCGCTGTCGGCATCCATCTGATTTTAGCGACACAACGTCCGTCAGTTAATGTTATTACAGGGTTAATAAAGGCGAATATTCCGGCAAGAATTGCATTTAGTGTCGCATCGTTAATAGATTCTAGAACAATTTTAGATAACTCGGGAGCTGAAAAATTATTAGGGCGGGGAGATATGTTATTTATGTCCGCCGAGGTTTCAAAGCCAAAGAGAATTCAAGGCGCGTTTGTCAGCGAGCAGGAAACGAAACGAGTCGCGCGATATATAAAGGATAATAGCGGCGATGCCCCTGCGTATGATGAAAATGTTGTTGAAAATAAACATAAAGCAGCCGGCGGCGGGGCAGGGGATGATGAGGCGGATGAGGAATTATTAGAAGAGGCGAAAGAAATAATTTTAAACGCGGGGCGCGCCTCTACATCTCTTTTACAAAGACGTCTAAAGATTGGATATTCACGCGCGGCGCGGATTATTGATATTTTGGAAGAACAGGGAGTTGTCGGTCCGGCCGAGGGCTCTAAACCGAGGGAAGTAATAAATCAATAAAACAAAAAAGAAGCAATGAATCAAAAAAGCAAATATGGTTTTCTTGCTTTATTGTTTTCTTGCTTTCTTGAACGAGATGGTAAGCTTTATCGCTAAAAAAATAACAGAGGAAGATAACCTCGGAAGAGAATTAAAAAATGCGCGAGAAAAAAAAGGATATTCTTTAGAATTAGCGTCCAATGAAATTGGAATCAACCCAAAATATTTGGCAGCTTTTGAAGAAAATAATCCTGCTGATTTACCGGAAGGCATTTATGCTGATAAATTTTTAGAAAAGTATATTGAATATTTAGGATTAGGAAAAGAGATGCTTTTACTTTTTCAAGGCAGGGAGGTTGAAAAAAATCACGATGGCGCCCGGCAATTACGGATAGAAAAAGAACCATTATGGGAAAGGATAAAAAATTTTATTTTAAAGCCGTCGTTTATAAAAAGTGTTATCGTTTGCGCCGTAGTGATATTTATAATTATCTATCTATATTCAACCGTCTATAATATTGTAAAGCCGCCAAAATTAAATATTTTTTCACCGCAAGATGATTTAATAACTAATAATTATACATTAGAGATTGAGGGTGCGACTGATCAGGAAGCAGGCGTGTCAATCAATGATAAAGAAGTTTTTTGTTTAAAGGGCGGGGATTTTATAGAAAAAATTGATTTAAAA
This sequence comes from bacterium, assembly GCA_043800435.1. Classification (GTDB taxonomy): domain Bacteria; phylum Patescibacteriota; class Patescibacteriia; order JAZDEU01; family JAZDEU01; genus JAZDMY01. The sequence continues at coordinate 6,708 of JAZDMY010000056.1, read as the reverse complement.
AAAGGGTTAAATATAGTAAAGATAACGGCGAAAAAGAAATATAGTAAAGAAAATATTGTTTACAGGAAAATTTTGGTGACAGACGGCGGGGAAGTGGGATATTTAAAATGAGAGATCTGTGAATAAGTTTTTTCAATTAAAAATCAAATTTAAAATGGCAATGTAAAATGTAAAATAGAGCTAATTCGCAATAAGGCATCTCGCCAAAATAACTTTCACATTTTGCATCCCATCTTTACGCCATCTTTGCCTAATACTAAATCGTAAAATTTTTATCGTAGCTTAGGCTACGACTCAAATTTTGCTCAATCGTATCGTACAAATCTGACGTAAATTTGGGCGCAACTTGTAAAATTTATTTTGGCGCGATGCCTAAGCGGAAAAGTAAATTTTGCATTTTGATTTTTGCATTTTGAATTATTATTTATGTCTGATAAAAAAGATACGCAGGAAGTAAAATCCGCAGATAATAAGGATAAAATAAAAGCGGCTAATGACGCTATTGAGCAAATTAAGAGTCGTTTCGGCGACGGTTCTATAATGCGTCTTGGCGAGGCTAGAAAAGTAAATGTTGACGCGATACCAACGGGATGTTTATCTTTAGATATTGCTTTAGGCGTTGGAGGGGTTCCTCGCGGAAGAATTATTGAAGTATATGGTCCTGAGTCGTCAGGAAAAACAACGCTTGCCCAGCATATCGTCGCTGAAGTGCAAAAATTAGGCGGAATCGCCGCATTTGTTGACGCGGAACATGCTCTTGATCCAGAATATGCGAAAAAAATCGGCGTTAAAATTGACGATTTATTAATATCCCAGCCGGATACTGGCGAGCAGGCGCTTGAAATAGTTGAAACATTAGTTCGTTCAAACGGCGTAGATGTGGTTGTAGTTGACTCCGTCGCCGCTTTAACTCCAAAGGCGGAAATTGAAGGGGAGATGGGCGACAGCCATATGGGCTTGCAAGCTCGTTTAATGAGCCAAGCATTAAGAAAACTTACAGCGATAATTAGTAAAACGAACACTGTTGTAATATTTATAAACCAAACGAGAATGAAAATCGGAGTATATTTTGGAAATCCTGAAACCACGACCGGCGGCACGGCGTTAAAATTTTATTGCTCTCTTAGGATTGAAGTGCGAAAAAGCGCGCAAATTAAACAAGGCGAGACGATAATCGGCAATCGCGTTAAAGTGAAAGTGGTAAAAAATAAAGTTGCCGCGCCTTTCAGAACAACGGAATTTGATATTATGTATAACGAAGGAATTTCCATTGCCGGAGATGTTATAGACACCGGAGTGGAAAAGGGTGTAATAAAGAAAAATGGGAATTCTTATAGCTTTGGCGAGGAAAAATTAGGCGTTGGGCGTGAGAATGCGAAGAAATTCTTAAAAGAAAATCAGAAATTGATGGATAAAATAAAACAGGAGATTATAAAGAAGGTCGGGGAAGGAGTTCTGAATTAAAACGCACAATAAATATTCCACAAGGTTTTTTAGCAAAAAAATATGGGGAAAACAATAGTGATTACCTGCGCCAGCCTGGGTATTGGATTGGCGACGGTTAAAAAATTTTTAAATTTCCGATGGCATGTTATCGGAACCTATAATAATAATTTGATAGAGTTTAACGCCGAAAATTTAACAACCCTGCGATTAGATTTATCATCTCTAGAAAGTATAAAATCAGTAAGCTTGGCGATGCGGGAAAAAACGGGAGTGGTAAAATTTATTAAATTTTTTAGCTTGATGTTAGAATTTCTACAAGAAAAATTTATATAAGAAATTGTATTAATGAAAGAGGTTTGGCTATCTGTAAGTTATGAAAAAAGTTAAATTTATCTGGTATTTATTAACATTTATTCCGATTGCTTTATTAATTTCTGGATATATTTTTCCGTTATCATTTTTCGGAAGCCAAGAGGCGATAAGAAATTTTATAAATCAATTTGGAATATTTTCGCCAGTTGTCTTTATAGCGGCGCAAGCTTTGCAGGTAATTATTACTCCTCTTAGCCATTATACAATTTCAATAGCCGGCGGTTTTATCTTTGGAATATGGGCAGGGTTTATTTATAATTTAATTGGAAGAGTTATCGGAACCGCAATAGCTTTTTACATCGGAAGATATTTTGGGAGAAAGGCGCTTAGGCGTGTCGTGAAAGAAGAGACGATTAAAAAATATGATTATATTTTTGAAAAAGGAAAGATATTGTTATTTTTAGCATATTTTTTGCCGTTCTTTCCTGACGACGAGTTATCTTATCTTGCAGGGTTTTCTTCAATGGCTTCAAAGGTTTTTTTACCTTTGATGGCGATTGGGCATATAAGCGGGAGTTTAAGTTTAGCTTATATCGGAGCAGGGATTAAATCAGTCAAAGAACCTATGTTTATAATTCTTTCGTTGGCAACTTTAATCGGAGGCATTATATTCGTAATGAAGCACAATAAAATAAAAAAGAATTTAAGCAATAAATAGAATTCAAAAATGATTACTCCGATACATATTATCTTTGATTTTGGCGCGTATTCGGTTTTAGGCAGATTTTTAAATCTCCGTATCGCAGATATGATTTTGCTTTTTTCAGCCGAGTTGATTGATTTAGATCATCTTTTTTCTCATCCTATTTATCATCCTCGCAGGAATCCATTTAAAACCCATTTTTTACATAAGCGCTGGAAAATAGTTTTAGCAATGTCAGCAATAATTATTTTATACAGGCCGATTTCATTTTTCGGCATCGGAATGCTCGCGCATATTTTCGTGGATTATTGTTATGTAAAGATTTATGGTCTTTAAGAATATGAGAAAAATTAAAAAAATAACTCTTTGGGTGCAGGCAGTTTTAATTATTCTTTGCTGGGCATCTCCATTTTTCCTAAATTGGAAATTAATTCTTTTAGGAATTGCAGTTTATTATCTGCAAATTATTTTACTAAAAGAAGATTTTTTTACGAAAATGAATTTCGGTTCAAAAGAACGCGGGGAGATTACTTTTTATTCTTATGTTTTGGAAAAGATCGGAATAAAAATTGACCGCAAGAGGATGCAGTTAATCGCTGATTTTATTTTCCCGTGGGTAATTCTATTAATTGCCATATATTGGCAGAAAATATTTTAAAATTTAATATTATATGTCAAAATTAATATCAACAAATCCCGCGAAAAATTATGAGGTTGTCGGAGAGGTGGAAATTTCCACTGATGAAGAAATTACTGAAAAGGTCGCGGCGGCGAATAGAGCGAAAAAGGAATGGAAAGAGATGGGAGTTAGAAAAAGAATAGAAATGTTAGTGCCGATTTATGAAGAATTTAAGGAAAGGGCGACTGAAATCGCGGAACTCATCACTAAGGAAATGGGGAAACCCATAAAAGAAAGTTTAAATGAAGTAAAAAGCGAGATTGAAGATTTTAACTGGTATAAAGAAAACGCGGAAAATATTTTAGCGGATGAAATTACGTATGAAGATGATTATTCGTTGCATAAGATCGTTTACGAACCCTTAGGAGTTGCCGCGGTTATAACGCCGTGGAATTTTCCATTTGGCGTCGGGATCTCTGTGATAATATCCAATTTGGTCGCAGGAAATACAGTTGTTTTTAAGATATCAGAGGAATGTCCATTAGTTGGTAAATTGATTGAAAAAATTATTGATAATTATAATTTGCCTGAAGGTGTGTTTTCTGAAGTATATGGAGCAGGAGATACCGGAGAAAAATTAGCAAGAGGCGATATAAATCTAATTTGCTTTACCGGAAGCACAAGGACAGGGCAGCTCTTGTATAAAATCGCGGCGGAAAAATTTATAAAGGCAATTTTAGAAATGGGTGGTTCAAATCCTTGCATTATCTTTGACGACGCGGATATTGAAAAAGCAATTCCGTTGATTTATAAGGGAAGGTTTTCAAATTGCGGTCAGATTTGCGTTTCCATAAAAAGGCTTATTGTTCATGAGGATGTTTTTGATCAAATAGTGCAAGAATTGGCTGATCTAATAAAAAATAAAAAAGTAGGCGATCCGATGGAAGAGAATACTGATATAAGTTCCTTGTCGGCAAAAAGACAACTGACTTTGCTGGAAGCGCAGGTAAAAGATGCGTCAGAAAAAGGCGCGAATATTATTTCAGGAGAAATCCCGCAAAACTTAAATGGCGCATATTTTACGCCGACGATCCTTACCGATATTTCAAAAGATATGCGCGTTTGGAATGAGGAAGTATTTGGTCCGGTACTTCCGGTTATAAAATTTCAGACGGAAGAAGAGGCGATCGCGCTTGCGAATGATTCAGTCTACGGGCTTGGGAGTAAGGTTTTTACTCGCGATTTAGAGCGCGCAAAGAGGATGGCGGCGCAAATAGAAGCAGGAACCGTAGAAATAAATGGAGCAAACCGCTGGCTTCCATGGAATCCTTTCGGCGGCTATAAAAAATCCGGAATAGGCAGGCAGCAGGGAATAATAGGACTGCGTGAACTTTGCCAAGTAAAAGTTGTGTCTATGGAGAAATAAATTAGTAAATATAATTATTTTTTTAAGTCGGAAAACAGCCGTTTTTTTATATTCATATTTGGCTTGTTTTTCTAAACTGCAAAACTTCGCCATTCATCAATTTTTATTAAGTTCTAAGTGCCATAACCTGTAGACAAAAATCCGACGAAAATTCGCCGGATTTTTTATTTTGCAGATAGTTTTTTATCCCACTTCACTTTATTTATTGCCCGACAGACATATTGTCATTTTCATTTTTTTTATCTCCCATATTTTCCACTGGTTGATTTTTTTGCGGAATAAGTTTGCTAATGCTATCGGGCAATATAGGGGTTTTAAATTGCGAAGTCCCATTTTCCCAAGGCATCATTTCTTCGTCGCCTGTCAATTTATCCGTTTTATCGTAGAATTCCTGCCTCAAGTCCTCTAATTCATAAAGCAGATCAACAATTTTATCCGCGTCTATGGGTTTTACTTTTAATAAAGATTCTATTTCTTTTCCTCTCATTGTTGTATAAATCAGCAATTTTTCTATTTCCGTAATATCAATCTTTTTCTTTTTTAATTTTTTCATCAGCGCATTTAATTCGTTCAGTCCTTTTTTAAAATTTGCCTTAAATTTGCCCAGTTCATTTAAAGTGGAAATAATTCGCTGGTGTTCCCAAGTATATTCCATCTGATCAAAAAAATTATTTTCTATTGCCTCAAAAGCGCCCTCGCCGTCTCCTTCCGCCATTTTTTTAAGCGCGGCCGCTTTTGCATTTTTTAATTTTTTTACTTCGTCTTCAAATTCAGCATATACATCAGAAAAATCCATTCCATTTTTCTTTGCCTTATCGGCCGTTTTTTTAGCCCGTTGCAATTCTTTATCAAGTTGTTTTAATTGCTTATCTGTTTCTTTTAAAGTTTGCGGCCATCGGGAAAGCATTTCTAATTTTTGGCGATTTTCATCCAATGCTTCCCATAAGTCGCGCATATCTTCTATGCCGGCGGCTTCGGCTTCCTCCCAAGTTTTTGCGTTTTGAATCGCTGTGACCGTGGATTTTATTTTTTTTAATATTTCAGCTAATTCTTCAGGGACTGCCATTTTTTGTTTTTTTAATTTTTCCACCTGCTTTTCAAATTTTGCCAATTCCTTTGTTATGTCCTTAAGCCCCCGTTTCATATCTTTAAGCCGCTGCGCTTGATCAATTAAAACTTCTCTGGCTTCATCTAATTCTCCCATTAAATCATTGAGACCTTGCATATCAATATTTTGCATCTCCTCCGCGGTCTGCGCCGCCTTAAGCGAATTTATAATTTCATTTGCCTGAGACAATTTATTTTTTATTTCTTCAGGGATTGCAGTTTTTTCCTTTTCCGCTTTTTTAAACATATCGGATAGGCGGGTAAGATTTTTCTCCATATCTTTATTGCCTTTTTTCATATCATTTATCCATCTTTCCTGATCTTTATTCTGCCTTTCCTCATCTTGCTTGCGTCTTTCTTCAGTTTCTTTTTCATTATATTGCGGCTGCGCGGGCAAAGATTGTCCGCCTGATCCCGAATTATAATTCTCGCAAGGGCCGGGTGTTTCTACTCCGTTCATGGCGCATGTTTTATTTTCCATTGTCATCGGAGCGGGAACAAATGTTGGAACGGACTGTCCAGATGAATTATTAACATCCGCAGAAACACTTTCTCCTAAAACCCTTGCAGATTTTTTTAAATTATTAAAACCTTCATTTACTCTTTTCGGCACCTCAACATAAAACGCATTCGTTGAAGACGCGCAGACAGAAAATAACGCCAACCCAAAAATAAGAGAAAAAATTTTTTTAAAAATATACTTCGGCATAGTTTAATTTTTCTCCAAATAATCTATTATTCATTGAGATAAATAAAACAAATTATTCGGATTAGAAATTTAAATGAGAAATAAAAATTACATCCATATTATACCACTTGCTGCCGTTGTATGCAATCAAACCATCCGCTGGTGGCGCCCTCGTGTTTAAGGATGCGTGAAAAATAATATCCCTAATTTTATTTTTTTACTAAAAAAACTCCCATATCGGGAGCGTTAGTTTCTCGTTTTCTTGTTTTGTTGATTTTAGTGCGCCCAGCAGGATTCGAACCTGCGACCGTTTGCTTAAGAGGCAACTGCTCTACCGACTGAGCTATGAGCGCCTGACTATCTGACCTTAAAACCTTGCAGTCCTTATAAAAGTGCACCCGGAGGGA
>JAZDMY010000048.1:0-6105 GCA_043800435.1 bacterium | reverse complement strand
CGATGAAAATAATTTTAATAAAATTCCTGATAATAAATTAATGGTTATCTGCACCGGCGCCCAGGGAGAAAAAAATGCCGCGCTTATGCGGATTGCGAATGATGATGATAAATATCTATATGTAAAGGAAAAAGATACGTTTGTTTTCTCATCTTCAGTTGTCCCGGGAAACGAAAGAACAGTGGCGTCGCTAAAAGATACGCTTTATAAGAAAGGGGCGGAAGTGATGCATTATAAAATGATGGATATCCATGCTGGAGGACATGCGAAACAGGAAGATCTTAAGTTAATGATACGGCTCATTAAGCCGAAATACTTTATCCCGATAGAGGCAAACCATTATATGCTTCGCATCCACGGAAATATCGCGGAAAGCATAGGCATCCCCAGAAAAAATATTTTTATCTCCTCCAATGGACAAATTATTGAATTCTATAAATCACAAGGAGAAGCAGTCGGAGTTCTCACTGAAAAAAAAGTTCCTACTGATTATGTTATGGTTGACGGTCTCGGCGTAGGAGATGTAAGCAATATTGTCCTGCGCGACAGAAGAATGATGGCGGAAGACGGGATGTTTGTAGTAATCGCAACGATAAAGAAACAAACAGGAGAATTAATCGGCAGTCCCGATCTTATTTCTAGAGGATTTGTTTATATGAAAGAAAATAAAGAATTAATAGAACAGACCCGCCAAAGAGTCCGAAATATATTGCGCGACAAGCATCCTGAAACACCGGCTTTGCAAGATTATCTCAAAGATAAAATAAGGAACGATGTGGGTCAATTTTTATTCAGAAAAACAAAACGCCGTCCTATGGTTTTGCCGGTAATTATTGAGGTTTAAACTGACCGCCGCCTTGCTCTTAATGGCATAAAAAAACATCGCGCAATAATCGCGATGTTTTATTATTTTGGCAAAAATTCTATTTCCTTAACGCGCCGGCCGCTTCTTCAAATTTAATGCTTAAGAGTTTTGAAACGCTATCATCGCCCATAGTAACGCCGTATAATAATTCGGACTTTTGCATAGTGGCGCGATTATGCGTTATAACTATGAATTGAGAATGGCAAGAGAGCTCATCTAAAATATTTGATAACTTATGGGAGTTCGCCTCATCCAGCGCCGCGTCAACCTCGTCTAAAACAACGAACGGGGCGGGATTATTTGAAATAATTGCGCATAAAAGTGCGATGGCTGTAAGCGTTCGCTCTCCGCCTGAGAGCATATTAATGCTTGAGACCTTTTTCCCGGGAGGCATCGCCTGTATCTCAATCCCGAAAACAGCGTTTTGCTTATATCGCTTTAACGGATTTTTTTCCTTTTCCATTTCCTTGAATTTTTCCTCCGTCCCGTCTTCTAAAATTTCTTCCGCGCTTTCTGCGGAATTATCATCTTCTCGCGGCTTATTTTCTCCGTTAATTTCTTCCTCTATTTTAAGCAGCTTTGAATTTCCGCCGTTAAACAGCATCTTAAAATAATGTTGAAATCCCTTATTAATAGCGTTAAACGCCTCTTCAAATTTAACTTTTATCGTTTCGTCTAACTCTTTTATAACTTTTTCTAAAGACGCAATCGCTTTTTTTAGATCTTCAACCTGGCTTGATAAAAATGTAAACCGTTCATTTGTTTCAAGATATTCTTTTTCTGTTTCAGGATCAATTCCGCCAATTATCTCAAGCTGATTTTTAACTCTTCCTATTTGAGGAATTAATTCCTCTGGCGATTCAATATATGCAAAACCATTGCTAAGATTAATTTCTTCTTGCGCTGTTTCAATTTCTAAATCTTCTTTTTTAGTTTCTATTTTAGCTAAATTTATTTTTATTTCGCTTATTTTTCCCGATAGGATATTTATTAGTTGCTGATGCGATTGATATTGCTTTTGCAGATTAAATAATTTTTCTTTTTTTTCTTCTTCCTTGCGGTTGAATTCGTTAATTTCTGAAGACACATCCTTTATTTTTACATCAAGCGCGTTTATCAAGTTTTCCACTTCTTTATTTTCGGCTTCTAATTTTTCCAAAAGCTCCTTATTTGTGCCCGGCTGGGATTTTGCGCTAATAAGTTCCGCCGAAATATTTTTTTCTTCTCTTATAATTTTTTCTAGCGACTCTACAGCCGATTTTTTCCGCTCGCGCATCGTATTAATCTTAAGCATTATATTATTATAAAAAACCGCCGCCGTTTCCTGTTCTTCCATAATTTTATCAAGCGTATTTTTAAATTCATCAAGTTCATTTTTATTTTCGCTGTTGTCTTTAGATATTCTTTCCATTATTTCTGAAAACCGCGAATGGATTTTACGCGCTTCTTCTTTAATATTATCAAGACCTGCCAAATCAGAAACTAAATCTAATTTTTGAAGTAAAATCTTATAATCATTATGGATTCCGATTATCTTATTTTTAAAATCGCCTCCGTCAATTTCTTTCGGGAAAATTCTAAGCTGAAGTTCCCGCAATTTTCCCTCAATATCTTTCCTTTTTTCAGAAACAGCCGCTCTTTTATCAGAAATATCTTTTGCTTCTTTTTGCAATTTATCAATCGCGGAGGAGGCTGATTCTAAAACCGAAGATATTTCATCCTTTTCTTTTTTTATCTCGTCCTGCTTTTTCTCAAGCCAGACCAAATTAACCTTGCCCGCTTTTTTATATTCAACCTCTTTATTCCCTTTTATGACCGCCTGCTTCTGCAACATTATATTTTTTTCATCAATAAATCGGCTGTATTTATTTTTAATATCCTCAAAAACATCATTTCTTGACTGTTCCGAACTCAAACCTTCAAGATTTTTTCCTATCTCATTTAATTGTGCGTCAAATCCTGAAAACTCAACTTGCAAATTTTCTAAATTATGATTTATTTCCGTTGCCTCTTTTTCAAGTCTATTTTTAATGCTTCCGAAATAATCTCCCTGCAATTTTTTAAGTTCTTTAACGAGCGCTTCCCTTTTCTCAAGCCGCTTCATCTGGCGCGTTAATGACTTTAGGCGCGGCTCAATTTCCTGCAATAATAAATCGGCCTTTGTAAGATTTTCATGAGATAAAATTAATTTATTAAGCGAGTGATTTCTTTTAATCTGATATTCCTTCACGCCGGCGGCTTCATCAAAAAATTCTTTCCGCTCATGAGGCGGCGCGATAAGAAAAAAATCAATCATACCCTGCCCTATTACGCTGTATGTCCTTTGTCCGATATGCGATTTTGCTAAAATTATCTGCAAATCCTGAAGACGAATTTTATTTTTGTTTAAAATATATTCGCTCTCTCCCGTGCGATAAAGGCGGCGGGTTATTACCAGTTCGGAATATTCAATCGGGGCGCTTTGATCTTCATTATTTAAATATAAAGAAACCTCGGCAAACCCAAGCCGCGCTTTTTTATCTGAACCCGAAAAAATAACGTCTTCGCTCTTTTTCGCGCGAAGCGTCTTTATGCTCTGTTCTCCTAAAACCCATTTTATTGCATCCGCGATATTTGATTTTCCGCTTCCGTTAGGACCGACAATAGCGGTAATTCCTTTATTTTTCGCCATCTCTTTCGGGAAATGCAAAACAGTTTTATTGGCAAATGATTTAAACCCTTGTATTTCTATTTTTTCTAAATACATAAATTCTAAAATTATCAAAATTTTCCTTTTATTTATTTTACTATATATTTAAGCTCAAAGCAATAACCCAGCAATTAATTTTTAATTAATAATTTTAAATTTTTAATTTTAAAATGCTTTAATTTAAAATTTCCCCTGCCATTCCCCAACTATCGGCAGATGTAATTTTTACATAAGCAAATTGTCCGACCATCCCCTGAATTCGTGTATTTTCGTATTCTTTTTCGTGCAGTTTCGTTTTTATCTTCACATTTATAGACTGCGCAATTTTTCCGATATACCCGCCCGCGGTTTCCTTCTCCACCAATACTCGCACAATCCGTCCGATAAATTTTTTATTATTTCCCAGCGCTGTTTTCTTTAAAATATCATTAAGAACTTTTTCCCGCCGGACTTTTTCCTCATGAGAAATATTATCATCCATCCCATGCGCGGCAGTTCCCGCGCGCGGAGAATATTTCGCAATATATGCCATTGTGTATCTGGCTTTTTTAAACACACCAGCCGTTTCCAAAAAATCTTTTTTCCTCTCGCCCGGAAACCCGACGATAATATCCGTTGAAAGCATAACGTCCGGAATACGCGCTTTTATTTTTTTTATCAATTTTAAATAATGTTCTTTTGTATATTTACGATTCATCGCCCCTAAAATTTTATCGCTTCCCGCCTGGATAGGCAGATGAATATACGGACAAACTTTTTCGCACTCGGCAATCGCATCAATAAGATCATCAGTCATATCTTTCGGATGGCTTGTGGCAAACCTAATCCAAAAATCGCCCGAGATTGAATTTATACAGCGGAGCAGGGATGGAAAATTCAGTTTCCCCTCCTTTGGATTAAAAAGTGCGTCATTCTGAGCCCGAGCGCCAGGAGGGCGAAGAATCCCAGAATTTTTTTGCTTAACCGCGGGATCCTTCACTCCCTTGCACTTAGATGCGGGGGCGTTCAGGATGATACTACTGAACTTCTTAGACATCTTGTTTAAGGATGGGGAAAGGTTTTTCGCAGAATAACTATTCACATTTTGCCCAAGCAAAAAAATTTCTTTATATCCCTTTTCCACTAAATTTTTTACTTCATCTAAAATCTCTTCTGCCAGCCGCGAATATTCCCGTCCTCGCGTATAAGGCACAACGCAATAAGAGCAAAAATTATTGCATCCTGTCATTATAGGAATGTATGCTTGAAATTTAGATTGATATGCAGGTTTTATTTTCAAATAATTATTATTTCCTGATTTCTTAATTTCTTTATTTCTTAATTTCTTTTTCTTATTATCTCCTTGACTAACTTTTTTCTTTTCGCATGTATTTTTTAAAAATTTAGATATCTCCCCTATCCCGCAAATCACATCAAATTTTCCTTCCAGCTTTTTTTTATCAATATCTAAAACACACCCCGTTAAAACTGTTTTTAAATTCTTATTTTTCTTTTTTAATTTCTCATATTTTACCGCGCGCCCAAAAACGCGATCAACTGCCATTTGCCGCACAGAACAGGCAACCACAATAATTAAATCTGCCTCTTTTTCCGAAGTGCATTCTTCACATCCTGCATTTTCTAAAATAGCAACGATCCGCTCGCTATCGCTTTTATTCATCTGACAGCCATACGTTTGAATATAGTAATGTTTCATATAACCAATTAAATCAAATTTAAATAAAAATGTCTAATTTTATAATTTAGGGGTTGAGCCAAAATAAAAAAAGCAGAACAATGCTGCTTTTAATTATTTTAACCATCTAACGCGAATTTCCAAAATAGGTATAATGCTCCGCAGCTTTATGCTTAATTTAATCTAATTTTGGCTTAAAATAAAATTTTATAATCTAAAAAAATCCTATTTAGAAAAGCGGGGGAGTATGGTATAAATCTATTTTTCCATATTTTTTAATATGGATTACAAATGCAATAATACGTATTGCTGCTTTGGCTGCACCAATTTGTGCCTGCTGCAAAAGGTCTGCAAGAAGGATAAATACCTGCAGTCGAAGCCGGCTCAGTTTCTAATGTTGTCGCCAAAAGCGCTCCGACATCATTTCCCGCCCCATAATTATAATAGCAATACCCTCCAATAGGCGCTTTTGGAATAGCTCCGAGAAAGCCTGCAGTTACCAATTCCTGCATGCTCATATCATATCCTGCATTTTGACAAGCGCCGTGGCATCCCGCTCCCGGAGCTAAAACTCCATTGCACCAATTATTAGCTGGCATACGGCCATACTTATCATAAAACATAGAAAGCGCTGTGCTAATATTTTTAAAATCCGCGCGAACCTTCCCATCCCTCGCTTTTTTCCTTGCATTATCCAGACCGATTATAGCAAAAGTTGACAAAAGACCGATCACGGAGATAACCACCAAAAGTTCTATTAAAGTAAAACCTTTTTTATTGAGAATTTTCATATCTTTATTTTACCAAAAAAATAAATATTTGTCCAAGAAATTTATAATTTTATCCTTGACTTCAATGTAAAAAATGATACACTAT
>JAZDMY010000029.1:0-4495 GCA_043800435.1 bacterium | reverse complement strand
CTTTGTTTACCAAACTTTCACCCTCAATATTCACATATTAGCAAAAATAAAAAACGCCGTCAATAGCGTTTTACTAAAATCAATGCCAATTACAAATAAATTACTCCCCAAGAATTTTCATCTCCAATATCCTATCCACCCTAAAAGTCCGGCCTTCCCCTCTTTCAAGGCACATCCCCGAAACGCCGATAAATGTTTTATTCATAAACTCCATCTCGCCTATTTCGCGAGGCAGGATTGTCCTTTTTGATTTAATGTCATTTGCTTTAAGATATGTAATTGCTAATTTTTTATTCCCAGCAATCGCATCCTCAATCATCTCAATTTTATCCTCAAGCGACATCGCTTTTTCCGAAATGTCATACTGAAAACGAGTCACGAATTTTACCACGCGATAATCCATCCAGATATGCTGTTTCAGGATTTTCTTTTTTAAAACAATTCCTTCAAGCGAAGTGCAGCGGCTAAGCGCCACATACATCTGCCCGTGCGCGAATGTGCCTCTGCCAATATCAAGAACAACTTTGTCAAATGTTTTGCCCTGGCTTTTATGGATGGTCACCGACCACGCAAGTTTCATTGGATATTGCGTGAACGACCCGATAGAGGAGCTTTCAATATGTCCTTTCGCTTTATCAAAATAAAAATCATAAATATCCCACGTATATGGGACGACCTCTTCCACCTCGCCATCCGCGAATTCAACAAAGATAACGTCCATCTCCAAATCCTTATCCTTTTTAATTTTTACGATTTTCCCGATCGTTCCGTTAACCCATCTTTTTCGCGCGTCATTATTTAACATCATAACCTGCGCGCCGACTTTTAAATTTAAATTTATGTCCGTCGGCAAATATTTCATGTCAAAATTCCCGCCGATTAGTCCTTCGTAATGATATAATTTCCCGTCCAGCTCGCGCAATTTTTTCTCGTTTATTTCCTGAGACGCCGCGTTTGTCGGCGTAAGATAAATATAAAAATCATCAGAGCAGCATTCAAAATCAGGATTATGCCGCTGATTTATATTTTCTAATTCTTCTTCGGTAATTGAATTATTCCGGATGGCGTTTAGCAGATTTATAAATCCCGTATCCTTTTGCCGATAAATTTTTTCAAGTTCTATAAACTTCATTTTAAAATCTCCTAAAACTTTCGCATCAAAAAAAATATTCGCTGGCATACTCCTTGCGAAATATTTCTTTTTCCGTTCCCATAACGACCGGGGGCAGTTGGTAAAGATCGCCGATAAAAATCATCTGTATTCCGCCGAACGGCTTCTTATTATTTTTACCGTTAATCCGCAAAAATTTATCAACGCAGTCCAATAAATCCGATCGCACCATTGAAATCTCGTCAATAACAATCGCGTCTAATTTTTTATATATCAGCGTATCTTCTGCAGCGAGTTTTTTAACTTTTTGCAAAGTTATATCCGGACGAAATCCGAAAAAAGAATGGATTGTTTTTCCTTTTACATTGAGAGCCGCAACCCCGGTCGGCGCTAAAACCACAATTTCCTTTTTTGTGTTATTTCTAAAATAGTCAAGCAAAGTTGACTTTCCCGTTCCCGCCCGGCCGGTAACAAAAACATTCTCCGATGAATTTTCCATCGCATCCAACGCCTCTTTAAATTTTTCATTGAAGTCAATTTTTGACATAAATATTTTCTATCCCCTCTTGAGAGGGGCTGGGGTGTGTTTTCCCTGCCGCCCAAACGAATTTTTAGCAAACAGATATAGTGGGAAATTTTAAATCTGCTTCTATTATCCGCCACCATCGTATAATTTGTCAAGTTTTTATACGATGCCATCGTATAGTATAAACTTCTCTGCACATAGCGCAAAGGTGCCGAATTTAAATAACCTTGACAAATTTCTAAAATATTTTATAATTAAACGAGGTAGAAATATTTATCAAGGATTTGTTAAAATCAGTCTTAATTTCGTGTAAATCAGTTAAAATAATCATTTTGGCACAGATAAAATAGGGAAAACCAGATGATAAAGATAGAACCTGCTGACTTTAAATAGAACAACTGAAGAATTATATAAATTAATTATGCTTTAAACTTTATTTATTTTAACCGAATAGATAAACTAACAAGCAAAAAAAGTATGGAGATGAAAGTTGATCAAGAATTTGTAGAAATCATCGTAAAAGCGATCGTTTCCCACCCTGAAGATGTATCAACAGAAAGAACTGTTGATGAAAGAGGGGTATTAGTAAAATTAAAAATTAATCCGGCTGATATGGGTTATGTAATAGGAAGAAAAGGCCAAACAGCAAGAGCTATCCGCACATTATTAAAAGTAGTAGGCGCTAAAAATAACGCTCGCGTTGGATTACAGATTGAAGAACCGGAAGGCGGCAGAGGTCCAAGAAGAACTTCTTCAGATGATATTTCAACCGATGGCGTTGACGAATTCAAGATTTAATTTAAAAGCCTAATTGGTTATAACAAAAGCCGTGATCTCACGGCTTTTGTATTTGATTTTTTTTTATGCGGGAGATATACTAAATTAGGTTGCGCACATTTCGCAACGTGATTATTTGATTCCCCCCTTTTCAAAGGGGGGTAAGGGGGGTTTTAAGCGCGTGGGACAAATTATCTCACTTTCCACATACTCAATTCTAACTTAAAACCCCCTTACCGTGCTTCGCCATAGCGGCTACGCGACGGCAAGATCCCCCTTTAAAAAGGGGGAAACAATTCATTAAATTCTCCCTATGACCTACCACATCCTCACAATCTTCCCGCAAATATTTGACTCATACTTTAATGAGACGATTATTAAACGCGCGCGCGAAAAAAATATAATTTCCATAAACCCTGTTGATATTAGAAATTTCACAACAGATAAACATAGAACCGTTGATGATAAACCGTACGGCGGCGGCGCGGGGATGGTAATGAAACCCAATCCTATTTATGAAGCGCTTTCCAGCTTAAAACTAAAATCAAAAAAGAAAAAAATTATTTTATTAACGCCTGCCGGAAAAAAATTTGATCAGCGCGCAGCGCGCCGTCTTTCAAAATACGACGAACTTATTTTTATCTGCGGGCGATATGAAGGGATTGACGCGCGGATAGAAAAATTCGTGGACGAAAAAATCTCTATCGGCGATTATGTCTTAACCGGCGGAGAACTTCCGGCAATGGTTATAATTGACGCTGTTACAAGATTACTGCCCGGCGTTTTAGGAAATATTGAATCCCCTAAAGAAGAATCCCATTCTGATGAGGGCGTAATGGAATATCCTCAGTACACCCGCCCTGAAATTTTTGAGGCAGCCGGGAAAAAACTCAAAGTCCCTAAAATATTATTATCCGGAGATCATAAGAAGATTGAGGAGTGGAGGAGGGGAAAAATGATGGAGCGCTAACTATTTATATTTTTTTATACCTCGCTTATTACATCAAAACCCTTAAAGCTTCCCGTGAGCGCCAGCCCGATAATTTTTCCATGGCAAATTCTCTTGTCCTTTATTTTCGCCGCTGTCTCATTTAAAGTCGCGCCTGATCCGACGGCATCATCTATCAGTAAAATATTTTTATGCGCATTTTTTTCATCAACTATGATTGTTTCCCTTGCATTTTCAATGCGATCTTCAAGTTTATTTAGAGTTTTCTGAGGAACAGCTATTTCTGTTTTAGTTTTTATTATAGAAATTTTTCTTGCCGCTGCATTTAATTTTTTTTCTAATTCTTTCATAAACTGAACTTCTCTTTTAACTGTCGGGGGAATAAACCCGATACTGGTTATTTTATATTTTTTTACCAGATGCTCAATTTGCGGCTTAACATATAATATTAATTCTTTTATCAATTTTTTATCCTGGCTCTGCTTTGCATATAAAAGCATCTGCCCCAATTTTGTTTTCCCAAATCTTTCAATACTGTAAAAATCAAGATAAAAAAGATTATCCAAATTAACCTTTGGAAAAGTATTTTTTATTTTTTTTATCCCGCTAATAAGACCTTTTTCTTTAAAGGCATCATATTTTTTAAAAGTTTTTACATATTCCTTGGCGGTTTTTGAAACGGGTTGACCTGTCCTTTGGCACCAATATTCAAAGCCGTCCATTCCTTCTTTTCGTTCTCCCGCAGGGGTTATGATTAAAAAATTATTCTCAATAATCTGACTATCGCCTATATTAATTTCTATGCCATCGCCGATCTTTTTAATTTTTTCCTCTTTAAGAGAATAAAAAACCTTTGGCGGTTTGCCAATTTTATAAATTTTTCCGCCTTCCAATAAACGCGCAAGCTGGCGAAACATAGCTTGGCGGCTAATTTCCAAATATTCCGCTAAATCTTTAGCTGAAACTGATTTTTTTTCTTTGATGTATTCAATTATTTTATTCGCAGTATCTGTTTTCATAAGTAAATATTATCATAGTTTACAGTTTACTGTCAACTGTAAACTATCCTGAAGAATAAACGGATAAATAAAATTATTTTTTAATATCTGAATTTGAATATTTAAATTAAAGA
>JAZDMY010000012.1:0-7452 GCA_043800435.1 bacterium | reverse complement strand
AATGCCGGCTGAACGTTTTATTATTTTTTCTAAATCCTCGTCTTTATAATAATCAAAATGGATTATATTTCCAAACCGATCGCGCAAAGGAGATGAGAGCAGATTCACTCTGGTGGTCGCGCCGATTATCGTAAACTTCGGGAGTTCCAGACGAAGTGTTCGCGCAGAAGGGCCTTTTCCGACAATAATGTCTAAAACATATTCCTCCATAGCAGGATATAGTATTTCCTCCACCAGTTTATTCATCCGATGGATTTCATCAATAAATAAAATACTGCCCGGCTCAAGATTAGTTAAAATCGCCGCAAGATCTCCCGCTCGCTCTATCGCAGGACCGGAAGTTATCCTAATATTTGCGCCCATCTCATTTGCGATAATATTTGCCATCGTTGTCTTCCCTAGTCCCGGCGAGCCGTATAATAAAATGTGATCCAATGTTTCATCCCTCTTTTGCGCCGCCTTTATGGCAATATTCATATTTTCCTTTATATTTTCCTGACCGATAAAATCAGAAAAACCCCGCGGACGGAGCGAAGAATCAAAACTTTTATCTTCTTCTTTTTCAGTTGATGCGATTACGCGATTATTGTTATCATTTTTAGGCATAAATCAATTTTAACAGGAAACCATAGAAAATACAAGAAATAAATTACAATGAATTTCCCTTTATTTCTATTATTTATATCTATTTCCATTTATTTCCCAATTTTCTTGTTTATTTTATCGGATCATACGCAATTTTTGGGGGCTGCTTTTGTCATTCCGACCGAACGAAAAAATATTTATGGGAGTGAAACGGAGTAAATATTTTTGAGTGAGTGGAGGAATATTTATTGCGCCAAATTTGGTACTGTCAACAGATTCCTCCACTCCCCCTCGTTCCGTTTTCGCTTTGCTCAAACTTCACTCGGGGTCGGTCGGAATGACATTATCCACCTAATTTGCGTATGACCCATTTTATCCCCTTGACATCCTGTTATTTTTCTGTAAAAATAAAGAATTGATAACTTTTTTCTAAAAAGTTCATTAACAAGAACCGCCGGACGAGGGAGCCGACGGAGAATACCTATTAAGGATTTTTGAAAGAGGAGGAGAAAAAAGATGGCTAAGATTTTGGTCGTGGATGATGAATTGGAATTGCGAAAAATATTTGCGCAGTTTTTAAAAATGAACGGGTATGAAGTAGTGGAGTGCAGCTCGGGAGCCGAAGCTTTGGAAAAATGGGATCCGACCATACGATATGTACTCTCTGATATACAAATGCCCGAGATGGAAGGGACTGAGCTGGCTAGACGACTACTAGAAAAAAATCCTAAACTCGTTATTGTGTTAACAACAGGAAACGGCGAAGTTTTTGACAAAGTTTCCTGTTCTAAAGAATTATACGGGGTAAAGGAGGTTGTAATGAAGCCTCCTGATTCATTTAATGAATTTCTAATTGCACTAGGGATTTAACATGGAGAAATACGCCGCAAGCCGTATTGCGGCGTATTTCTTTTGCAGTTCTTTTATCATGCTTGAAAAGGTTAGGGGGGAATTATGGAAAATCAAAGTTTTTTGGTAGAGGAGATAGGGATAGAAAAAATTCCGAAGCAGTGTGATTATCCTGGAATTACAGCACCAGAATACCTAATAACTGCAACACAAAAATTGGCAAATGAGGGATATGGCATATTCTTATATTGCTGGAACGCATGCCGCTTCGCTTCTCAGCCAGCTTTAAAGGAAACTCCATATAATGATTTTCATCAACATTTTTTAAACTAAATAGAGGTTGGAAATGACTGCAATAATGCTTTATACAAAACCTGAGCACTACCCGCCGCGCATTACTTCGGCATTTACAGCCTATATTCTCCCGCACGGAAGAGATGATGGGTGCATTTATGATGAATTCAGGGTTAATGGCTTCCCTGAATATTGGGGGCATTGGAAATACGTTGCAAGAAATCCGCTGACGATCGCACACTCGCAAGGCGGCATTGCACTTCATTTCCTAAATTAAGGGAGGAAAAAATGAAAACAATTTAAGCGGGTAAGCAAAAAAGCTTACCCGTTTTCTAATTTATCGTTGTATTTTATGCCGATAGTGCTATAATAAATAATATAGTTCATTATTATTTTTAGTATGCAAAACAACAGCGAGGTATACGACAATGAATACATGCATACACAGACTGCCGCCAGAATACTGCTCAAATTGTCTGGCGGAAAAAAATGGAAAACCAAATAGAAAAATATGTAAAGCCAACCCTCGAAAAGAGCCGACCAAACCCGCCGAAAATAATCAGGATAATCAAGATACAGAATGTGCGCAAAAATAAAATCCGTTTCGCACATTATCCCCCCCATCCTTGGAAAAGATGAGGGGCTTTCACTTTGATATAGACACTGCACCTAGGGAGCCGAAAATGCTTGTCAAAATATACTATTTTTAAAACTAACAGGAAAATATTAATTTTTTATCAATCTGCGCGAAATCCGCGTTACTATCCGCGCGAAATCCGCGATAATTAATAGGAAGCAGGCATATGGCTAATAAAAATATTTTCCTTAACCAAAAAGTTTATGTTTAAAAAAGTTTACTCCTGCTCTGTGCTTGGGCTAGATTGCCAAGGCATAGAAGTTGAAATTGATATTTCTCCAGGCCAGCCGAATTTTAATATTGTCGGACTGCCGGACGCGGCGATAAAAGAGGCAAAAGAAAGAATCCATGCCGCGCTTAAAAATATCGGGTTTTTTTATCCCTATAACCAAAGGCTTACTATAAATCTCGCGCCGGCGGACATAAGAAAAGAGGGTCCGTCTTACGATCTTCCGATGGCGCTCGGAATTATTTTATCCGTCGGAAATTATGATTTTGATGTTGAAAATAGTTTATTGGTCGGGGAACTCTCCCTTGACGGAAAACTTCGGCATACGAATGGAATCCTGCCGGTAGCGATATTTGCAAGAGAACGGGGATTTAAAAAATTATACATTCCAGCCGATGATGTAAAAGAAGCCGGACTCATTAAAGGGGTGGATATAATGCCTATTTCTGATTTAGATCAACTTTTAAAACACATCTCGGGAGAAAATGAAATTCAGCCGTATGTCGCTGAGAGCGTAATTGATTTTTCTAACATTGGAAAATATGAGATTGATATGGCGCATATTAAAGGCCAGGAAAGCGCAAAACGCGCGCTTGAAATCGCGGCGGCCGGCGCGCATAATATTCTAATGTCAGGTCCTCCCGGATCAGGAAAAACATTATTATCCCGCGCCGCACCCGGAATCTTGCCAAAAATGGAAGAGCAAGAAGTAATAGAGGTTACAAAAATTTATTCTGTTGCGGGGCTTCTGCCGAATAATAAACCTTTAATAACTCAACGTCCGTTTAGGACTCCCCATCATACCGCAAGCGGAGTAGCGCTCGTGGGCGGCGGAAAAATTCCAAAACCGGGAGAAATAAGTTTAGCCCATCGCGGCGTATTATTCTTAGACGAATTTCCTGAATTTCCCAGGTCAGTTTTAGAAAACTTAAGACAGCCGCTTGAAGACGGAATCGTAACAGTGTCCAGAGTGCAAGGCACCCATACTTTTCCGGCAAATTTTATTTTAATTGCAAGCCAAAATCCCTGCCCTTGCGGTTATTACGGCGACCCCGAACGGCAATGCATTTGCTCGCCTCAGCAGGTTATCAAATACCGCAATAAAATTTCCGGCCCTTTGTTAGACAGAATCGATCTCCACATTGATGTGCCGCGAGTTAAATTTGAAAAATTATCAAACGCTGATGACGGCGAACCGTCGGAAAAAATACGCGCGCGCGTTGAAAAGGCCCGCGCCCTGCAGATGGCAAGATTTAAAGACGGGACAATCATCACGAATTCTGAAATGCGTCCAAACGAGGTAAAAGAATTTTGCAAAGTTGACGAGGGATGTATGAATTTATTGAAAAACGCAGTTGTCCAGCTTCATCTTTCCGCCCGTTCCTATTATCGCATCTTAAAGCTCGCCCGCACTATCGCGGATTTAGCCGAGGAAGAAAATATAATTGCGAATCATATCGCCGAAGCGTTGCAGTACAGGCAGAAGGAATGATTACGCATCCCCGTCGCAGTCTCTCAGCAGAGGACTGCGACGAGCATCATTTCACAATCTGCGGTAATTCATAATCCGTGCTGCTAATCGCCACAGTCCCTATCGGAGACTGTGGCGGGGAATCTTATTTTCTCCGATCTTCCAGACTTCTCCGCCGCAGTCTCTCACCAGAGGACTGCGACGAGTATTATTCCACAATCTGCGGGAATCCATAATCCATGCTGCTAAAAAACGGGACATTTACCTCGTTTTTTTGTTATTTCCCATCTTTCCAATTCCACCATTTTAATTTTTCAGTATCCGGATTTTTATTTTCAGCGAAATATACGGATGATCGGCAGATATAGAGAACGCACCGATCAATAGGATAACCATGCTTTTCACAAATCCTATTATAAATATCTTCCGGATTTTTACCTTTAAAATCCGATGCCTTATTGATGCCAATATTAAAAAATTCTTGGGCAATTTTTCTGCCAACGCCCGGAATTATTTGTAATTCTTTTAACGCGTTATCCATTTTGTGCTTCTGCAAAATAAATAATATACCCGTTCAAATCTTTCACAACAAATTCATCCGTGCCATAAAAAGTTTTATGAATTGGTTTTACAATTTCAACATTGTTTTTAATTTTCTCATAAAAATCTTTTGTATTTTGCATACTTACATATAGCGTAAAAGTACCGCCGATTTTTAAATTATTCAGTTCAGGCAATTCCTCAATAAAATTATCAGCTCTTTGAAGCATAATTTCAATATCATCTTTTTTTATCATTGCCCAAGTTAAAGGCGCCTCTAATGCGGGATCACCCGTTTTTATTCCTCGTCCCTCATCTACTCCCATTAAAATTTGAAAATCAAAATTGCTTTTGTAATAATCAACAGTTGCATTTACATCCGCAACCATTAAATTCGGAGTAATCTTTTTAAACATAACCTCATTTGTTAAGATATTGAAATTTTCATTATCATTATCATTTTTGTTTAAACTATAAATAATTCCCAGACTGGCGGCAATTAAAACAAAAACGGGCAATAATAGTAAAAATTTTCTCATAAATATTAATTTATATTTTATAATATTTACTATTATACACTTCTTTATTTTTATTTATTGTATAAAATAGACACAGTTTCACTGCTTGGATTAAATCCCACTAATTTTTTATATTCCCTGTTAAAAAGTATCTTCTAACCCATCAAGTTTCTCCGAACCATCTAAATAAAAAATAATATCGCTGCATCCATCCGGCACCACCGGTCAATTAATCATCCCACCTGTATCATTTTTAAAAAACCAGTAAGCATCTATATATTCCGTAAACTCTTCTTTCGGTTTATACTCTTTTAATTTATTTTTTGTAGACATTTTATTATTTTTCTTTCTGTCGCATTCTGTAGAGAGTCGCGACGAATACCGCAATTTGCGCCACTAATCGCCGCAGTCCTCTACTGAGAGACTGCGGCGGAGAATCATGAAATTAGAAAAGTATGCCCTTAATGACTTCCACCTCCCCGCCGCATTATCTCACCAAAGGACTGTGGAGGAGAATTCCCCCCGCCGCAGTCTCTCAGCAGAGGACTGCGGCGAGTTTATCCCACGATCTGCGGCATATCTATCTTATATATTCCGTCTCCGGAAATATAATTAGCCGCGCTGGAATATTTATAATTTGCGATATTATCAGCCAACATCCACTTTTTAGAACACGGATTATTATGGATGTAATTTAATTTTTCTATAAAAATTTTATCTCCTTGTATTAACAATGAATCATATTTATCCTCAAAGACCTTATGTTTCGCACCGTCTTTTACACGAGCATATTTTTTAAAATAATTTAGCAATTCTAAATTTTCTTCCTCTTCTAAAAAATTTATGATCTGATATGCCAAAAATCTTTTAGCATTTTGAATTAGAACGGAAATTTTCGGCGATTTATCAGTTATATGCACTAATAAATGGATATGATTAGGCATAATCACATAGCCGTAAATTTTATTATCATACCTGTCTCGCATATAATCAAACCATTTATACACCAAATTGCGATATTTATCATTAGTAAAAATATTTTTCCATCCTAATATGGTAAAAGTAATAAAGTAAGTTTGATTAGAAATAAAATATTTATATCTTACAGCCATATATAGCGTTCTGCCCTCGCCGCAGTCCCTGCTGGAGACTGCGGCGGAGAATCTTTAAGTATGCCATTGATGAGTTCCGCCTCCCCGCCGCAGTCTCTCACCAGAGGACTGCGACGATTACACATCCCCGCGCAACATCTCGCTAAAGGACTGCGGCGGATTCACACCTCTCTCCGCCGCAGTCTCCCCCAAGGGACTGCGGCGAGTTTTCTAAATTATTTTTTCTCCCCCATCCCGTTTAAAATCTTTTTAATCGGCTTTAGGCTTTCATCATCATAAACAGAAATCGCCGCGACGGAAGATTTAATCCGCTTCCTACTGCATTCTCTATCTAAAACTGCGCCACACTCCCCGCCACAGTCTCCAGCAGGGACTGCGGCGAAAGATTTTATTTTTTTTAAAATCTCGCTTATCCTATTTTCATCAGCCAAATCTGACTTAGTTAAAAAAATGTATTCAGGTTTTTTAAGCAATGCCTTATTATATTCTCCCAGCTCATTTCTGATTATTTTATAATCACGCGCGGGATCCTCAGATTCAGATGATATGAAATGGAATAAAACTTTTGTCCGTTCAATATGCCGCAAGAATTTAATTCCTAATCCTTTGCCTGCCGATGCGCCTTCTATAAGTCCGGGTATATCGGCGAGCACAAGACCGTAATAAATTCCTAAATTCGGTTCCAATGTGGTGAAAGGATAATTTGCCACTTTGCTTTTTGTGTTGGTAAGTTCATTTAATAAACTTGATTTACCGACATTCGGCAGTCCGATAAAACCGACATCGGCTATATATTTTAATTCTAACCGTATTGAAAGATGCTCCCCGGGGAGTCCTAATTGAAACTGCTTTGGGGTAGTATTTCTTGAAGATCTGAACAAGAAATTCCCTTTCCCGCCTTTACCTCCTTTTACGATAAGAACTCGCTCTCCGGCATTTAAAATTTCCCGTTCCGTCCCATCTTCATAATGGATTACCGTTCCTTGAGGAATTTTTAAAATACAATCACGTCCGGTCGCGCCGTCTTTAAGACGGGGCTGCCCGTCCGCTCCGTTTTCGGCAAAAATTTCCTTTTTTGCATGGAATTGTCCAAGCGCGGTTAAATCCGCAATCCCCTCAAAATAAATACCTCCGCCGTCTCCGCCGCTTCCGCCGGTCGGTCCTTGAGTATTTTTAGCCGAACTGAAAGAAACCGCGCCCCGTCCTCCATGGCCTGC
>JAZDMY010000130.1:0-2143 GCA_043800435.1 bacterium | reverse complement strand
GCGAGGCGATTGGGACCTATCGCGCCATGGCGAATATTCGGGGAATGATTTTACATATACTGATAAACTGAGCGGCGAGAAATTTTTGCCGCAGATTGTGGAAACATCAGGCGGCGTTGACAGGACGTTTTTATTTTTGTTGATGGACGCGTATGAGGAGGAGGATGTGGAAGAAATTAAGAAATTGAGAAATAAAGAAATTGGGGAATCGGCTAATTTAAAAACTGCGAATGATATTAGAATAGTTCTGAAATTACGCCCGGACATTGCGCCGTATAAGGTTGCTGTTTTCCCGCTGATGCGCAATAAGGAAGAAATTGTGGTGAAAGCAAAGTCCATTTATAACGGGCTGAAATTAAAATTTATGACGGCGTGGGATGATAACGGGAATGTGGGGAAACGTTATCGCCGCCAGGATGAAATCGGCACTCCTTGGTGCATCACTGTGGATTATCAGACATTGGAAGACGGAACTGTGACGGTTAGAGATAGAGATACGATGGAGCAGGTGAGAATTAGAATTGATGAGTTAGCTGTATATTTTGATAATATGCTTATGAAATATTAGAAATTTTTATAAGCAAACGAAATTAGAAATTGGAAATTAAGAAATTGAGGATTATTTTTTTTATCTCGCAGCGAATTTCTAATTTCTTAATTTCTAATTTCACATATAGATTGCATCGCCTTTCTCTTTTTTCTGCTTACACAGGAAAGAAGATTTTTTCTTGTTTTATTGAATTTTGTCCTCGTAGCTCAGTTGGATAGAGCGAGACACTCCTAACGTCTAGGCCGCAGGTTCAATCCCTGCCGAGGACACCTTTTTCAAAAAATCAACAAAACAATAAAACAACAAAACAATAATATGGAACTAAGAAATTTAATTGAAAGGGCGATGGAGATTAGGGGGAGATATGCGCAATTTGAAAAAAATAATACAGGCAAGGAATGGAATAATATAGAAAAGATGGCGGGTTTTGTCGGCGATATAGGCGATCTTCAAAAAATTATAATGGCAAAGGAAGGATGCAGGAAAGATGTGGCAAATGTGGACGAAAAATTAGCGCATGAGCTGTCTGATTGTTTATGGTGCGTTCTTGTTTTAGCGAGGGAATATGGCGTGGATATTGGGAAAGAATTTATGAAGACGATGGATGAATTGGAGGGGAGGATTAAGAGTAAGATTTAAATATGGATAATTATTATTTTGAAAAGTTAAAGAAATCTATAAAGGGAAGGGCATATATTTTTATTGACGCAGCGAATTTAGAGCGGTCAGTGCAGGACATGTGGGTTAATCCGAAAGATATTCCTGATGATTTTAGGAAGCATTATGCGGATGATTTGCGTTGGAGAGTTGATTATAAAAATTTAAAAGAATTTTTTGAGAGTATTTGCGATTGTAAGAAGATTATTTTTTATTCTCCAAATTTTAAGACGCCATCGCATATTAAATTTTTAGCATTTCTTAAAGATAATCTTAATTTATATCTAAAGACAAAGCATTTGAAAGAATATAAAGATCATACTATTGCATGCCCTCATAGAAAAGCAAATTTTGATGTGGAGATTGCGGTGGACGCGACTTTTGAATTAAATAAATACGATACTTTTATTTTATTTTCGGGTGATTGCGATTTTGAGTATCTTTTAAAATTTTTGAGGAGCCAACATAAGAGGACAATAGTTTTTTCTATGATTGGACATATTGCGAAGGAATTGCCGCCAGCGGCGAATGATTATTTTGATATTATTGAATTTAGGTTTAAATTTTTTAGAATAATATTGCCGAAAGCAAAGAATCTCGCCCAAATTGAGCGAGACCCTGCAGTTCATGACAGTTGACACCACTGTCAACTGTATTATTATTATACTATATAAAAAAAAAATGTCAACATTAAACAAATTAACAATCAAAGAGGCATACGAGGGGTTGAAAAATAAAAAATTTTCATCTGTGGAAATTACGAAAGCGTGTTTGGAACAGATCAAAAAAGTGGACGGCAGTATCCACGCATGTTTAATTGTGGAGGGAGAAAAAGCGATAGAGCAGGCTGCGGCGGCGGATGAAAAAATTGCGCGGGGCGAGCAGGAGATTTTAACTGGCATTCCGTATTTGGCAAAGGATAATATTTTAACAGAA
>JAZDMY010000098.1:0-5671 GCA_043800435.1 bacterium | reverse complement strand
ATGCCGCCGGAATAAAGCATCCGCCAACATTAAAACAAAAAATCGTTTGCATAGTCGCGAAAACTGGCAAAAAAATTAAATTGTTATTCGCACTAGATACAACAAGCCGCGTCATCCTGACCCTGAGCGCCAGGAAGGGGAAGGATCCCGTTGCTTACAGCTTAAAACCCTGCTCATACCTCGCACCTCGAGATTCTTCGCCTCGTTCCTCGGCTCAGACTTACTCTAAAATATTAAAATTCCTCTACCGCATATTCGGCGCATCCGATTATTATAATTGCAAAAATGAAATAATGCGCGAAACATTTAAAAATATTATCGCGGAAGACCTAACCCCTTATCTTTCAGAAATAAAAAAACCCGCCATAATAATCTGGGGCGAGAAAGATAAATATACTCCTTTGGCTGACGGGATTTTAATGAATAAAAAAATTAAAAACTCAAAACTTCATATTATAAAAAATGTCGGACACGGAGTTCATATATATGAAAGCGAAAAAGTGGCGGAGATAATTCGCAAGGAATAAGTATTATAAGCCGACTACTCAGTGCATAGACAATTTTTAATTTAAAATTTAAAATTGAATAAAAATTTAAAATTACAAAATTAAAAATTATAAAAAAAATACCCCTCTGGACACAGCTAAACATCAGCTATGCCCAGAGGGGGAGGGTTCTACTTTAGGTCCCCAAAATTCGGGGACATTTCAGGAGGGAAATATACAAGTCCGTTATAAAGGACAACTATTTCCCGTAAAAATCTTTCTTCAACTGGAAGCTGCCAACGCAATGTCATCGCGCCCGGGGCTTCCAAATGGTTCAACGGAAGGGGAATCAAAAGCCAATGAGGGAAAAAATTAGAAACCAAAAGTTCCTTTTTCCCATTGGAAATTTTAATTTCCCATTTTTCCAGCGGATAGAGAATTTCTTCTTCCGCCAGAAAAAATTTTAAGCTTGCCGGCAACTGGCAATAAAAAGGCGGGAGTTTATACGCCAACTTTGACTGCCATACCGTATATGCCACTTCAAATGGGGCGGGCATAAAAATAAAAGTCATCCGTCCCCAAGGGCACACTATTTTTCTCAATCCATCCATCGGAATTCCGCAACTCGCAAAAAATTCTTGCGCCTTTTGCAAAGATTCCTCGGTTCCGCTCCAGAAAGTCGCCCCTAAAATTTCATTCATTGCCAATCCCCCTTAGGATTTGGCGAATAGAAACTGCATAGAGAGGCATTTAATCCTCTCGCCAATTCACTGCAAAAATTTTCTATCATTTTCTCCTTGTCATCACTGGAGATATAACAAGAAAACTTTTGCGGAAGCAGGGGATCGTTAATTATCCCCAATTTCTTGCCCTGCCGTGTTAAAACACGACCCGCCATCGAAAGTTCGGCCTCATCCGCTATACTTAGAGGACCATCCATAATTACGATGACACGAGAAAATTCACTGGCCGTTAAAGACAAGCCTAAAATTTTCCCAGGTTCAAAAAAAACAACTAAGATCCGCTCATTTTCAAATTCGAGCCGAATCTCAAGCTGAGGTAAACTATTTTTACGGTTGCCATAAATAATATGCCAACCGTCCAAAAACCAAACCTGCCGCCGAAATAAAATTTTTAAGCATGCGTCAAAAAACTCTTCACCGCTTAAAAAAATTATCGGGCGACCGATTACTTCTACCGTTGCAAACCCCGCACCTGCTTGTCCTGCTGTTCCTGCTGTTGTTTTCATAAGATTTCTCCCTCTCTTGAAAACACCCACATTAACCTGCGTGAACTGCCGACCTACACCTGCAAATTGGAAAAGAGCAACTGAGCAAATTACCATAAACACAATAATATGTCAATAGTCCACCTTAAATCAATAAAAAATTGCTTAAATTACGGAATAAACGAATTAAAACTTACTTCCCAATCCCCTGAATTAGACGGAGAAATTCTTTTAGCCGCGGCGATAAATAAACCGAAAGAATACCTTTATACTTACCCTGAAAAATATCCCACATACCTGCAAATAAAAAAATTTCGGCAAATGATAAATCGTCGAAAAAAATATGAACCGATCGCATACATCATCGGCTATAAATATTTTTATGGATTAAAATTCAAAGTAAATAAACATACTTTAATTCCCCGCCCTGAAACGGAGCTAATGGTTGAGAAAACATTAAACATTCTTAATAATATTTCACACGGTTCCACTATTTTGATAGATATCGGCTCGGGAACCGGATGCATTCCGATCGCAATAGCAAAAAATATTCAAAACCGATCTTTAAAAATTTTTGCGTCCGACATATCCGCGCAAGCGCTAAAAACCGCGAAAAAAAATGCGAAAAAAAACAAAGCGGATAAAAAAATCAAATTTTTAAAAGGGAACCTCTTGGAGCTAGCGATGGAAATTATAAATAACACCCGCGGGGGAAATATAATTATAACCGCGAATCTTCCATATTTACCGTCCTCCTTATATAAAACAACGTTGCCGAACGTGATATTATACGAACCGAAATTAGCGCTCGACGGCGGGAAAGACGGATTAAAATATTATCGCGCATTATTTAAACAAATAAAAAAAATCCAGTCGGATTTTTTATCATTTTATATTCTCTGCGAGATTGACCCATCGCAAAAAAATTCTATACCCGCCCTCGTAAAAAAATATTTTCCATCCGCAAAAATAGAAACAAAAAAAGACCTCGCGGGTCTTGCACGGTTAGCGATTATTGAACATTAAATTTAAAAAACCCCGCAATAATGCGGGGTTCTTATATGGAACTTAAAAAAACTAATCTATTTTTTATCATCCTTCTTTTTCTCCTCTTTCTTTTCCCCTTCCGCTTTTTCCGCCGCAGGCGCCGCTTCAGCGCCGGCAACTGCTTCTTCCTTCTTTTCAACCTTCTCTTCTCTCGGCTCCTCTATAATAACGACCAAATCATTTTCTTCATTCAAAAGTTTAATTCCCTTCGGAACTTTCAGATCCTTAATATGGATCGCCCTGTCAAAACCGTCCAATGAAGAAATATCAACCTCAATCTCGTGGACTAAATCGTCAGGTAAACATTCCGCGGCGACACTGTCAATATAAGTTATTACCATGCCGCCCAATGTTTTGACCGCCGGCGCCTCTCCTGTAAATTTTAATGCTATTTCAGTGGTTAATTTCTCATCCATATTTACCTGATTAAGATCAAAATGGATAAATTTTTCGCCGGACACATCCATCTGAGTTTCTTTAATAATCGCCTTAACCGGTTTTTCATCATCTACCTGTAAATCAATAAGGGTGCTTTCTCCTCCCGCCTTATATACTTTTTCAAATGCCGCCCTTTTTACTTCAATATTTTTATTCTCAATTTTATGCCCGTAAATTACTCCCGGCAATAAATTTTTTTCCAGTAAATCCTTAACTTTTTTACCGGTTTTTTCTCTTTTTTTTGCTTCTAATTTTAACGCGCTCATAATCTAATAATAGTAACTAGTTAACTGGTTGATTAGTTAATTAATTGCCTCTGATTAACTGAACAACTGCCTAACTGATTAACTTTACAAAACTCTCTAAAAAAACTTCCATTCTCAATTAACTTATGCATTTCTATAGCATCATCCGATGTTATAAAATCTTCATTGCGCCTTAATTTAATAACCTCGTCAATTGTTAAATCTGTTGCTATGCCGATAACATTTATTCCTAATTCCGAAGTTATCGCAAAAAATAAAATAGAATTTTCGCATTTTTTGCATTTGCTATGCACCAAATAACTATCATTTGCTTCTTCTATAACGTTTAGATCAATAATCTTTGCTTTGCATAAAGGACATTCCGTTATTATCCTAAGGTGCTTATTTATGTTTTTAAAATTATTGGGATGCTGCATAATAAAAAATCGAAATATTTAACTCATAACTCAGTTCTATGTTCAAAGTTATAAGTTCTAAGTTTCCATATTTCTTTCCATTATATATATTTCCCCGTAAAATGCAAGGGAACCTGTTAATTTCCGCTCTATAAAGCTATTTATGCTCTATTAATTTTTCTTTATACTTATTTATAACCTCGTCCATATGATCCTTTACCTTATCAATAGACTTTCTTAAATCCTCTGTTGATTTTTCTACCCGCAAAATTTTATTAGGTACATGGATATTTGCCTCAACGCGATAAATTTTCCCTTTATTATGATGATTTGGAAACATTTTTTCAAGCTCTATCCGCACTTCTAAAATATGATCAAAATACCGTGTAAGTTTCTCAAATTTTTTTTCAACATAATCGCGAATTTCATCCGTAATATCCAAATTGGTAGATTTTATAATGATGTTTGGAGAAGACATATGAAAGCAATTCAAAATTCAAAGTGCAAAATGCAAAATTTAGCCAGCCGCTTCGCGGCATATTTTAAATTTTACATTTCATTTTGCTTTTTGATTTTTACATTTTGCATTATCTAACATATTCTCGGCGCCAATACCCCTTCCGGATATTCTAATCTTTTCTCCCCGAAATTATTCTTTATATATACGCCCCTGCC
Organism: bacterium; assembly: GCA_043800435.1. Classification (GTDB taxonomy): domain Bacteria; phylum Patescibacteriota; class Patescibacteriia; order JAZDEU01; family JAZDEU01; genus JAZDMY01. The sequence continues at coordinate 1,137 of JAZDMY010000098.1, read as the reverse complement.
TTTCTTCACTTCTCCCATAATAATAGCACTTTTATTAAATTTATTCAATTCTCTAATTACTTTTTGCGCATTTTCAGCATTTACTCCAGCCACAAATCCTCCCTCCGACGCTAAAGCGTATTTGCTTATTCCTAATAGCCTGCAAATTGCTGACGTTTCCTTACTAATCGGTATTTTATCTTCATCTAAAATAATTTTTACCTTTGACTTTTCCGCTAATTCATTCATCACAGACGCAATTCCGCCTCTCGTCGGATCTTTCGCCGCGGTCAAATATTTTCTTACGATGGACATTTCTTTAATTAACGGCTTCGTATCGCTTCTTAACGATGTTTTATAATTAAACCTTTCTGCCAGCAAAGCCGCGCCATGATCTCCTAATGTTCCTGATGCAATAATCTTATCTCCCGGCTTAAGCCCTCTGTCAGAAATAATTTTTTCAGCCAATCCTACGCCGGAAGTTGTTATCATTATTTTATCAATCGCGCCTTTCGGCACAACCTTAGTGTCGCCGGTCGCAATCGGAATTTTTATATTTCTTGAAATCGCACCGATTGATTTTAAAATTTTTTCTAAATCCACGATGGAAAACCCTTCCTCAATTACCAATGCCAGCGAGATGCCCAGCGGTTTTGCGCCTTGCATCAGCAGATCATTCAATGTCCCATTAAATGCCAAATCCCCGATATTTCCCCCCGTAAAAAAAATCGGGTCAACCACAAAAGCATCCGTGGTAAAAACAATATATTTCCCCTCCCTAACATTAATATGCGCGTCATTCTGAGCCCAAGCGCCAGGAGGGCGAAGCCCGCCCGACTGAACGACATCAGTCGTTCGGGCGGGAATCCCAGAATTTTTTCGCGTATATTCGCTTTCCCATCTGCGTTGATTCGTGTACTCCAGCGCCGCACTATCCTCATCCGTATATTTCCAGTTTCCTTTATACGAAATATGTTTCCTAATAAACGAAATCAGTTCTCCCATTTCACGCCCGCCTGAGCCGTGAGCCAATTTTATAAATTTATCTTGCATATTGCGCATTATAGCACAATCTTCAAAAATAAAAAACTTGCGTTTTAAAAAAAAATTGATATAATAATTTTATGAATCAATACATCACAACGGAATTATTATGCT
>JAZDMY010000085.1:0-3558 GCA_043800435.1 bacterium | reverse complement strand
GATAAAACGATAGAAGAGCATTCCCATCACATATTGTTTAAAATCCACAGCAGAAACAGAACCGCCATGGACAAGATCATTCGCCGCATTCCAAATGGCGCGATGTAATTCCGCGCGTTCTTGCTCTTTAGTTGTGTTTGAATGTGATTTTGTGTTTGTCATAATTTTATTTACTATATTAAAAGTATAGCTCAACCTTAACAAAAACACAAGAAAATCACCTTTTAAAGTATAAAAAAAATAAGGTTTTCATCCTTATTTTTTATGGGATAACAATTTTAATTTCCTTACTTTATTTTTTTAAATTAAAGCATTTTCTTCCTCAAAAACGCAGGTACATCTAAATCTTCATCGTCGCTATTATGTTCATTAGCAGGATTTTCGCTGTTAATATTTTTCTTTTCAGGATATTTTTCAAAACGATTTACAAAATCATCTTCATGAGCAGTTTCTTCGTTATTTTTTACTAATTCCGCTTGGATTTTTTTTAGATCGCGCGATTTACCCGCTTCAGCTGCATTATTGAATGATCCTGAAAATTCCATAGTCCTTTCCAAATTTTTAAAATCCGGCGTTAGCATTGTTTTTTTATTCCTTGCTTCAAACCCGGTAGCTATTACCGTGATCCTTACCTCGTCATCCAGATCATCTTGAATAACCGCGCCGAAAATAATTTTCGCCTCTGGATCAGCGGAGCTGGTAATAACTTTTGCCGCTTCGTTTACCTCATGCATGCCCAAAGAAGAATTGCCCGCGACAGTAAATAAAATGCCCTTTGCGCCGTCAATAGATAATTCCAAAAGCGGGCTTGAGATAGCGGCTTTTGCCGCCTCAACCGCCCTATTTTCTCCAGTCGCCCTGCCGATTCCCATTAGAGCAGATCCCGTATCTTCCATAATTGCTTTGACATCCGCAAAATCAACGTTTATAAGCCCATGCATAGTAATTAATTCGGAAATACCCTGGACGCCATTTTTTAAAACATCATCCACAACGGCAAACGCATCCATTAGTGAAGTTTTTTTATCAATAATTTGTAAAATTCTATCATTCGGTATAGTAATAATGGTATCAACTTTTTCTGATAACTCTTCTAAACCTTTATCAGCCAGCCCTTTCCTTTGCATTCCTTCAAAGGCAAATGGCTTAGTAACAACCGCAACGGTTAACGCGCCTAAATCTTTAGCAATCTCAGCAATTACCGGCGCGGCTCCTGTTCCCGTTCCTCCTCCAAGACCGCAGGTTATAAAAACCATATCAGCGCCTTTTAAAGCATTCCTTACTTCGTCTTGATTTTCTTCCGCCGCTTTTTTCCCCACTTCAGGATTCATTCCTGCGCCTAAACCGCGAGTTGATGTTTTTCCAATATGCAATTTTGCGGGCGCCTCGGCGTATCGCAATGCTTGTAAATCTGTATTTATAGCTAAAAATTCTACGCCTCTTATATTAGAGCGCACCATTCTATTTATAGCCGCTCCTCCTCCCCCTCCGACCCCGATAACTTTTATCTTGGCAAATGTTTCTATTTCAGGTTTAATTTCGGACATATTTTAATTTTAGATTTATGATTTTTGATTTTAGATCTCCTTAAAAATGTGAAATTGCAAAAATATTATTTTATCTCATATCATTGCATCATAAATAAATTTAAAGGCGCTTTCACTTTTATGGGGATAAATCTAAAATCTAAAATCTAAAATCATCAATCTCTGTTAGGGTTTCAAATGCTTCACCCAATTTCTAAATTTGAAAAGCGCCTCCTTTACCCCTCCGAAATCCCATCTCTTTTCTTTATTTATATCCATGATTTGGTTCCCCCAAAGTATCAAACCTATGGCCGTGCAAAAAGCAGGATCACCGGCTTTATCTAAAACGGTTGTAACTTTATCAACTTTGCCTAAACGAGAAGGCAATCTTAGATGTTTTTTTGATTGTTCAACAATTCCATTAAGTTTCGCCCCTCCGCCCGTTAAAACTACTCCGGCAGGGAGCATCCCCGCCCTATCAATTTTCTTTAATTCGGCATTAACTTTTTTAAATATCTCTTCAACTCTTGCCTCTATAATTTCGGCAATGTATTTCTTACTCACAAAAACATCATTTTCTTCTCCAAAATTTTTTAAATTTATCTCCTCTTTCTTATCAATATCTTCCGAAAAAGCGTATCCGCAATTAATTTTTATTTTTTCCGCGGATTCAAGATCAATCCTTAAACCAATCGCGATATCGGCTGTTATATAATCAGACCCGATCGGCAAAACCGCTCCATGGATTAGTTCCCCGCTTTCAAATACTGTAAGATTAGTAGTCGCCGCGCCTATATCAACAACGACAACCCCTAAATCTTTTTGCTTGCTGCTTAATACCGCCTCGGAAACTGCTAACGCTGAATATGTTAAATCCTCAATATTGAGTCCTGTTCTATACACGCATTTAGTTAAATTTTTAATTTGAGAACTTGAGCCTTGAATTATCATTGTTTCTACCTCAAGACGAATTCCGGTCATGCCAATAGGGTCTTTTATATTTACTTGCCCATCCACTATAAAGCTTTTAGGTATAATATGCAATATCTCCCTATTCGGGGGTAAATTAACAGAGCGAGCTGATTCTATCGCTCTTGCAACATCTTCCTCTTCAATTTCTCCGTTAACTCTTGAGACAGCAACAACCCCTTTTCCTTGCTGGGATGTTATATGATTCCCGGATATGCCGACAAAAATCCCGCTAATGGATAAACCTGTAGTTTTCTCTATATGTTCCATTGCCGCCGTAATACTGGAGACAGTGTCTTCAATGCTTGTAATTAATCCTTTGCTAATGCCTTGAGCGGGATATTCGGCTAATCCCACAATCTGCAATTTATTAGAATCGCCCCCTTCTCTTTGACCGATTGCGATTCTAACATGGGATGTTCCTAAGTCCAACCCTGCGATTATTTGTTCCCTCATAAAAAATAAAGTTAATTTATCTCAATTATATATTACACTAATTTTTTTATTTTGACAATGAATTTAGATATTATTTCAGCATTTGAAATTTTTCCTCCATCTCTTCCATCTCCTTCGCCTGTTTCTCTGTTATATGATCATATCCTATTAAATGCAATAGCGCATGGACTAATAATTTTCTTATTTCATCGCTTATATTCCATCCTGCGTATTTCGCCTGCTCTTTCGCCTTTGGATAAGAGATAATTATTTCCGCGTAATCATTATGCGCTTCCACATTTAAATTTGATTTCCGAATTCCTACATCCGAAAAATCCCCCCTGCCCCCCCTTTGAGAAAGGGGGGAATGATTTTTCAAATTTCCGAAAGATAAAACATCAGTAGGCTTGTTTATTCCTCTATAAATTTTATTTAATTTCTTTATGTCTTCATTGCTTACAAATGCAATAGATAATTCTTTGATCTTTTTAATACTCGCCGCAGTCACTGGCGGAGACTGCGGCGGAGAGTTAAAATTTATATCTGAAATTTTAAAAATTTTAACGAACTTATCCACAGTTAAATGAACACTTTTTGTATTCACTGGAAATTTACCCATGTTAATCTC
>JAZDMY010000067.1:0-5108 GCA_043800435.1 bacterium | reverse complement strand
GCGATATTTTTAATTTCAGTATTCGCCGGCATTTTTTTAATCCGATAAAAATGGAGACCTATTAAAAAGATGCCGACAACCGCGCACCATAAACTTTCATACAAAAAAGTCGGATGAAAATATTCAAATGTTTGAAAACCGCTTACCCTGCTAATAATATCCACAGGTATTCCCCAAGATAATTTTGTCGGCAATCCGTATAACTCCTGATTAAAATAATTTCCCCATCTGCCAATCGCCTGCGCGAATATAATTCCAGGCGCGATAAGATCTAAAAAAAATTTTAGAAAAAAATTTTTATTTTTAATTTTTTTCCAAATAAAAAGGGCGGAAAATCCGCCGAATATTGCGCCATAAATCCAAAGTCCGCCATTCCACACCTTAAAAATATCTAACGGCTTTAAAATAAAATACCGCCACTCGCTTAAAACATAAAATAATCTTGCGCCGATTAATCCTCCTGCTAAAAGATAAATCGTGAGATCTAAAATATCAATATTTTCAAAAAACGAATCGTCGCGGCTGAATTTATATTTGTATTTTCTTAGCATCCATTCTGAAATTTTAAATGCCGCTAAAATTCCTATTGCGATAAAAATACCATACCAATAAACTTTAATATTCCCGAGTTGAAATAATACAGGTTGTGGATGGAAAGTATGGAGAAACATAGCGATAATTAAATAAAATAGATTAAACTACGGCTCTAAATCGGATTATACGCAATTTTGGGGGACTTCTTTTGTCATTCCGACCGAACTAATCCCGCAGTATTGCGGGATTAGTGAGTGGAGGAATCCGTTTATTAATCCAAATTTGGTAATGTCAACAGATTCCTCCACTCCCCCTCGTTCCGTTTTCGCTTTGCTCAAACTTCACTCGGGGTCGGTCGGAATGACATTCTCCACCTAATTTGCGTATGACCATCTAAATCATCTATGCATAAATCATACCTTCTTAAACTTCACAATCTCCCTCAACACAAACTGATCTTCCCGCGCATAAATAAAAGTTTCTCTTTTGCTAATCGCCCCTTTCCCGAAATTAGTTTTCGCGATCTGCATTAAATCATAAGGCATTAATCTTACCATTTCAAAACCTGTTTCGCGAACCTCGTCAAGAAGCGGCATAAAGCGGTAAAATTTTTCTCCGCCCTCGCCAGCCGCTTTAAAAACCGGCCATGCCATAACGACTACTCCGCCCGGGACAAGTATTTCTTTAAATTGTTTAAATGACCTTAAATATAATTTTGACAAATTTTTAATTATAAATGCTATGTCTAAACTGCAGTCTTTTCTTATTGGCGGACCTAAATACGGCTCGGTAATAATCGCATGGCATGAATTTTTTTTCAGCGCACCCGATAATTTTTCAGATGAGACATTCATTAATCTTAAATTTCTTCCTTTTATAAGTTCCGGTACTTCTGTTTTTAACCATTCTAAATTTTTCTCGCAAGCATCAATCGCTTCTTTTTTTAAATCGCTTCCTATTATATCCTCATACCCCATAAGCAATGCTTCCTGTAATATAGTGCCGGAGCCGCAAAATGGATCTAAAATAGTCTTTTTCCGCTCAACTCCCGCTATATTTAGCATCATTTTAGAAAGTTTAGGCGGCAGCATCCCTGATCTCGCGTCCCGGATGGGTCTTCCATAATCAAATTTTGAGTACTTTTGGAAATCTTGAACGGCGAGCGTTTCGCCGATATAAAGGCATTTATCCTCCTCAAAAAGTATTATTTCTATTCCATTTTTTTCCCTGAATAAACCGTTTTTTTGTACAACAACCGAGGATAATTCATTCTCGTTAGAAATCACCCACCTTGAATTTATATTTTTTCCTTTTAGCTTTTCCTTTAATTCCATAGCCATAAATTTAATAAATCCTTTATTAGATAATTTCCCATCTCTTCCATACGCGCTAACTCCAAAATAAATTTTTTTATCCTTAGATAATTTATTTTTATCCACTAAATCAAAAATATAATTTATTATTATTTTTTTTGCCTCCAGTTTCCCCTTTTCAAGCGGCATTTCACTTATAATTTCCCCTCCTTTAATAACGCCGCCAAGCCGGTCAACGGTTTTTTGGCCATTATCAAAATTCTTATCAAGAAGAACTGCGTCTTTTTTGATATAAATTTTCGCATCTTTATAAACATTTGCAATCTCCGCCGCCGATAATGCGGAATTTTTGCCTAAAATAAAAAATATCATAAATTTATGTCATTCCTTGACAATTAATGGCTTTATGGTAAACTATTTAATATACAGGAATTTCAAATTTCCGCGCAAATCAGCGTATAAATCCGCGTATGATCCGCGGGACATTGGCTTCGCGGATTTTCGCGGATAGCAACGCGGATTTGGCGCTGATGAGTAATGTTTACTATATTTAATTTAAATACTATACCTTTTTTTATAAAAATAAGCAAATAACTTGCCAAGAGACAGTAATTTTACTGTTTCGCTCAAAGAATAATCATTAATGAAATAGTTATAAATTTCCATTATTTATTAACGCTATGAGCAAGATAAATCTATGTTTTACGAAATAATGTACATCGTTCCCAATAATTACAGCGAAGACGAAGTTAAAGGAATTAAAAATAAGATAAAAGATTTAGCAGGTAAAGAGGGATTTGAAGTTGTAAAAGAGGAGACAATGGGTAAAAGAAAATTATCCTACCCGATAAAACAGAACTATTTCGGATATTACGAATTAACTTATTTAAAGAATGAAAATGAAGGCAAATTGGCTATTTTAAGCCAAAAAATAAAAATATTGCCTGAAATCTTACGGCATCAGATTATAAAATATAAGGCAATGCCCGTACCGACAGTCGCGGCAAATATAATTAATAACCCGAACGAAGTTACTAACCGAAAGCATCATTACGAAAAACAGGAGGAAGTTTCTGATAAACCTGTGAAAACTGAACCCGCGCGAGCTGAAGAAAAAAAAGAATCTAAGAAAGTTGATTTAAATGACTTGGATAAAAAATTGGACGAATTATTAGGAGATGTTGATGTATAGGGTTTAGGCACGCCGCTATAAACTGGTGTTGGTAAATGTATAATGCAACAATTTTACATAGTTCCTGTTGAAATAGTCTCTATAACAGGGACTGTCCCCAACGAAAATATCCACTATTTCAAAAATAACTGCATAGAATAAATAAATTTAAAAATCCTTACGAATGAATGCTTATTCGGATAATTTGTATTCGGGGCATTCGGATAACATTCGTATATTTGGATTATATTTTATTATGGATCTAAATAAAACAATGATTATCGGCCGACTTACTCGCGACCCCGAGGTAAGAACAACAACCTCCGGAAAGAATGTCTCATCATTCAGCATCGCAACCAGCTATATGTGGAAAGACGCTAACGGCGCGCAGCAAGAAAAAACAGAGTTTCATAATGTTGTAGCATGGGGAAAATTAGGGGAAATTTGCGGGCAATATTTAAAAAAAGGCAAAAAAACTTATATTGAAGGAAGATTGCAGACCAGGGATTGGGTCGGGCAAGATGGGATTAAAAGATACCGAACAGAAATTATAGCGGATAATATGATTATGCTTGATTCAAAGCCGATGGGAGAGAGCCAAAATTACCCGAGTCAGAATACGGCGGCTCCCGCGCAAATCCCGACTATCCAAACCGAATCTATCGCAAATGATCAAGTAACAGAAGAAGAAATACGAGTTGAAGATATACCGTTTTAAAAATTTTAAATATATAGATGCCAATATGTGAATAAAATGCAAACCGCAAAAACCAAAATTTGGTTTAGAGGCAAAGCATTTTATTGCATAATTAATTCGCAAAATGCGTTTTAATATCTTAAGGCACATAGCAAAATAACTTGAACAATTTCATCTCATATTCACGCCATCTTTACTTCTCAAAAATTCTCAAAATAGCTCGCTATTTTTTAAATTTTTAAAAAGCAAATCTGGCATAAATTTGAGCGAACTTGATCAACCTATTTTGCTATGTGCCTAAAATAAATTTTATGCGACGACCACAACAGCAAAAAGAAGCATTGCCCCAGAAAAAATTTTGTTTTTTCTGCGTAAACAATATTAAAGATATTGATTACAAAGAAACCCAGTATTTAAAAAAATTTATTACTCCTTACGGAAAAATAGCGCCGTCGCGAAGAATCGGGACTTGCGCTAACCATCACCGCCAGTTAACACGAGCGATAAAAAGAGCGCGTATTATGGCGCTTCTCCCATTTACAAGCCATTAATCTTTATAAAAAATCTCGCAGTTTATGCGGGATTTTTTTTATGTCTAAATCTTTAAAAACAGGAATTGTTCATCACTTTTAATATAACTTTTTATTTTTAAACGGAATTAATGCTAAAATTAAGGCATGTTCATAATACATTGTTCTGTCTATTACATCGCCGGTTAAAAGACCTACCGCGCCATTTTGATGTTTTGAATTTTCGCGATTAAAAACAATATCGTCGGCTTTACTTAGCTCATATCCCTGCTTTACGAGTTCAGCGATTTTTGGCGGCAAGGCAAAAGCGGCTGTCCTTGCTTTGCCTATTACATTATTGGAAAGTACGACCGCCCACGCAAAGCATTCCAATACGTTATTTTTTTCTTCAACTCCGCCTTCAAGCCCGATCCAAAAATCGGCTTCGGGATGAAGTTTTTTAATTTGTTCGGCTCTGGAAATCGCGCCTTCCAGAGTTTTCTCGTCCGACATCGGCTGATCCCCAACGCCGGATAGAACAGGGGATGATTTAATGTGAAAGTTTTCTTTTGGAAACATTTTCATAAAAGCGTTTTCCGCGCTTTTTAATTTAACCGGATTTTTTGAAGAGACAATAATTATTTGCATAGGAAGTTTGATATTAGGTAATTTAACGTATCATACTTACCCAATCACCGACAAAATGGGCTATGAATATTACGGCGACGGTTATTATGAGATGTTCAAAAATAATTTTTAATGGTTTTTCTTTATGTAATTTAGCAAGATAAAAATTAAAAATTACAACTAAAAGAAGCCCCCAGATAATACTTGCCATAATCGCAAGAGAAAGAGGAAGCATTAAAAGCGAAATAAGAAATGAT
>JAZDMY010000044.1:0-3339 GCA_043800435.1 bacterium | reverse complement strand
GCGGCGCGGGGAAATTTATCGGAACTTACCGGTTCCACATTAACAGGCAGCCCTTTAATCTTGAAAATTTCTTTTGCCCAGTCATACCAGCTTGCGCTGCCGTCATTTACTAAATGGTAGATCCCAAAAGGATAGTTTTCTATGACCAGTTTATATACAGCTTCCGCTAAATCTTTAACATAAGTCGGGTTGCTGATCTCATCACTGACAACCTGCAATTTATCTTTTTCTTGCGCCAGCCCAAGCATTAGTTCAATAAAACTTTTTTTTGAATTTTCCGCCTGCCCCGGATTTCCAAAAAGTAAATTCGTTCTTATTAAATAAAATTTACCTGTTCCGTCTGCCAGTTCTTTTTCCCCCAATATTTTTGATGCCGCGTATTTACTTATCGCGCGCGGCTCCATATCTTCGGTATAATTTCCATTTTCACCGTCAAAAACATAACCGGTGCTAAAATGAACGAGCGGGATATCCAATCTCTTACTGATTTCAGCCAAAAATCCAACGGCATAACCGTTTATTAAATTCGCAATATCAGGATTTTCCTCGCATCCGTCCACATTATTATACGCCGCGCAGTTTATAATTAAATCGAGTGAAAGTTTTTTTATTTTTTCACCCATTTCATCTTTTTTAGTAATATCAATGTTTTCCTTATCCCAACCGATCACCTCGCAATCTGAAAATGCCTTGATTATTTCCTTCCCAAGCATTCCTTTTGAACCGATTATTAATATGACCATATTATTAAAGTGATTAAATAATTCTAAATTCGCAACACTTTATTTAATAACCACGGATATACGCGCGGATTTTAACGCGGATATAATGCAGATCATAAATGAAATTATTGTAATAAATATTCGTGCTTCGTGCAAATTCGTCCCAAATTCGTGTAAATTAGTTCTATTCAATCTATTTTAAACGGCGAGTCCTCCATCTTTTCCCACCTTATCTCATCTACCTCTTCTTTTTTTCCTTCTCCGCGATAAAGTTTATCCGGTAAATTAATGCACATCGCGGGATGATCTGAAATACATTTATAGCCATGCACAACGCCGGGCGGCACAATTACCGCCACCGGATTTTTTTCTCCTACCGTGATTTTAACGTGTTCTGCTATTGTAGAGACGCATTGCAATGCGTCTCTACCTGCAATCTGTCCAGCCGCATTTTTTTCACTGCGATTATCCCACAAATATAATTCAAAATCACCCGGTCCTAAAAATACAAAAAAATCCGATTGCTCTTTATGCTCATGCGGCCCTCTTGTTTTTCCAGGCTGCGTAATACTCACATACGACATCGCAGGTTTAAAATTCAGTTCGTCATATCTAAAAATTTCAGCAAGCCATCCGCGATCATCTTCAAATTTATTCAGTTGTTTTATTACTACGCCGTTTATCATATTTTTATTCATCAAATTTATTTTTTCCAAAAAATTGTTTTATCCTCTCAAACATCTTCCTATGCCCTGCCGCATTCGGGTGAAGTCCATCCTCAAGGTCATCATCATTTAATAGGTCAAGCATCTCTATAAACGGCAAATTTTTTTCTGCGCAAAGGGATTTTATTATGGAATTATATTGCAGTATGTGTTTATTTAAATATGTCCTGTCGTTATTCCATAATACAGGTGCTGTCTTACTTTCATTAACTTTAGTGGGACCGACAAAAATAATTTTTCCAAGTTTTTTCCCTTGTTCTATTATCATTTTTAAATTGTTTTCAAACTGATTAATTTCCACCCGTTTACCATTCGTGGATTTTATATCCTGAGAATCATTTATCCCGATCGCGATCATTATAACATCAGGATATCTTGTCTCGCACTCTGAGTAAAATCTTTTTAATAATTTATTTGTATTATCTCCTGAAATGCTTAAATTATAGACATCACAATCTTTTTTTAAAAAATGTGTTTTCAATCTATCCGGCCCAGCCACCACATGCGCGATCAAACGCGCCCCATGCTATGCTATCGCCAAAAATGCAAATCGTTTTTGACATATCGTTTATTATTCGTGATTAGTAAAAAATTCGTCCTTAATTAGTATAAATTCGTTCCTACTTCAGCCCAAAAACCTCTTCCGCGTTTTCCACTTCCTTATCGCTTGCAATCTCGCGTAATTTCACGAGCAGATTTTCCATCTTGCACCCTGTCCCGTCAGAGTATCTCTTGCACCCTCCGTCGCAGTCTCCCATAGGGGACTGCGACGCCTCCGGCAAAAATCCGCGGCATCCCCAGCATGGCTGTTTTGACTTTAAACATATCGCATCACACCCCGCATAAACCAAAGGCCCCAGACAAATTTCCCCCTTCTGCAATAAACATTCATAACCGTTATTTAAACATTCATAGCAAACAGGGTTTTCTTCAAGATGAAACTCACATCCGGCTAATAATTCTAAAACAGCGCGCAAAAACTCTTCTTTATTAATCGGGCAACCCGGAATAACCCCGTCAACTTTTATATATTTATCAATCCCGCCGCCATCATTATTTTCTCCATTCCCTAATTTTCCATATACATATTTATATATCTTTTCTTTATCCCTATAATTTTTTATTTTCTGCACGCCGCCCAAATGAGCGCATAAGCCAAGCGCGATAACTTTCTTTGCTTTTCTTCTTACTTCCTGCGCCAGTTTTATATCGCGTTCAGTCGTCGGACTTCCTTCAATAAAAGCAATATCGCATCCCGCCAGTTTTTCCACCTCGGCATCCATCATATACTTAAATTTTATAAGTTCAACATTTTTTAAAACTTCCAGCAATTTCTCTCCCAAATCCAAAACTGCCACCTCGCATCCCTCGCAAGAAGTTAAAGAAATAATGGCGATTTTTAGTTTTTGTTTTTTCATAAATTTTGCTGCCACGGATAGAACGGCTATAAAACTATATCCTTTTCCACTTTTGAAACTCCTTTTATCCCTACCAAATCCTTATAAATTAAATATTGATAAATAACGAAAACCGGAGAGACAAAAAATCCAAATACTTGCATTATTAAACGCCATATCATATAACCGGCAGTGCCTTCTTTAAAAAATATAAATGGGATAGCCAGTATCATGTACACCAGTAAAAAAATTAAGCCGATAGCCATTGATCTTCCAACAACCGCCCGCCAATAACCTTTCACCAGTTCTTTACTTCTTGTTAATGCCTTAGTTGATTTATATCCTTCAAAAATCAGCGCGAAATAACTAAAGCCATAATAAACGCCGAAAATGATACCTGGTATAATAAATAATAATGTCCATAATACTATAATTATGGAAGTTATAAGCCCGACGACACAATATTGCCAAAAATAATTTCTTGCCTCCATAAAA
>JAZDMY010000035.1:0-9142 GCA_043800435.1 bacterium | reverse complement strand
ACCATTCCCGCAATCAGCCAAAAGTAAAAAGATACCGTGCGCGCTTCAAAGTATGGACCTAATAGCGCATGGAATGATACTGATAAAATTATTCCTAAAAATCCTAATGCCAATCCTTTTGTAAAACTATCATCGCTTTTTTTATATAATTTATATGCCCAGATAAAAAAAGAAATAATAATTGCTAAAAACGCCATAACTCCGAATGTGCCTGTTTCGCCCCATAAAGAAAACCAATTGCTGTCAATTTGACCCTGCGTTCCTTCAATCCCGAAGGGCAATCCTGCTTCGTCATATTTTTCTCTGTTATTTAAGGCATAAGCGACTCCGGAGCCGTATTGCCCTAATCCTGCGCCGAAAAATGGATATTTTTTTACAACTTTTAAAGGTGTATTTACCGCAAAATAAAGCCGCCCGTAGCCGTTATAACTGTCATTTAATTCCGAAATAGAAAATAATGCTAAAAATCTCTCCGCGAAAGCCATGCGCGGCTTATCGCTTATGCGATATAAATCTAATTCGTTGGCTTGCGAATAAAATAATAAATATCCGGCAAATACAAAAATTAAAATTGCCGTTGCGATAATAAATTTTTTATCCCATCTTATTATAATATTCATAAATAAAAGCGCGATAATCAGGCCGAGCCATGACATCCGCGAATAAGTTAGAATAAGGGCGGGTATTGGAAATAAAATCATAACTATCATCATTTTTTTCTTCTCTTTTTTTTCATAAAATAACCCCGCCGATAGAATAACGCTCATACATATAAAAATCCCCAGCCGGTCATAACGCCCCATAGTCGCAAAAACTCTTTGCCCTGATGACCAGAATTTATAAACATAATCCGGAGAAACAATACTGGCGAATTCTCTTTTTTCTCCGGGCAATAAAAATTCGTCAGCTGTTCGGCCTATAATAGCCTGCGCCATTCCTATGGATGACTCAATCAGTAAAATAGCGAATATCAGCCATACTAAATTTTTTATTATCTTTTTTGAGAATTTACCGTAGATAATTGTATAATAAAGCAATCCGTAGCGAAAAATTTGCCTTATCCCTAAAAGCCAATATAATGGATTTTCAAGATTAATTAAAGCGGAAACTGCTGTTATTAAAATAAAAACGGCTAAAGGGATATCAGCAGGGGTCTTAATATATTTAAAGCCTTCGCGATATAAATATTTCCATAAGGTGATAAAAAATAAAATAAAAATTATTGCCTCTGTGGAATATTTTAAAAACGGGTACATCTCATCGCTTGTGAATTTAAGCAAAAACGGCTCGCACACTATGTAAACCGCGAGAAAATAAATTCCAATTTCCGTTCTTTTCATGGAAATAACTATCAAGGTCAAAGCAAAAATTAAAGCCAAAGAAAATCCTGGCGAAAAAAATGCTAAAATGGCGGACAATAATAATAACCCGGCGGCAAAATACCAGACGAAATTCCGTTCATCGTAAATTATTTTTTCGCTATTCATAAATTAGGTTGCGTACATTGGAGCTATTCCCTCCCATTTGAGGGGAGGGTAAGGGCGGGGTTTTCGGCAGCATAACTTTTATTATTTGCGCACGACTTGGGTGTGCGTTCCTTCCTTAAACCAGCTTGCGCTGCCATACGCGCAACTAAATTCCAATTTCTACTTCCGAAAACCTCCCCCTGCCGTGCTTCGCCATAGCGGCTACGCGACGGCAAGCCCCCTCCTCAAAGGAGGGGGAAACGCTCCACTTAGCGTAAATATTGAAATTCCTGTACGTCAAGTTATGAGTTCCAAAAAGGTGAAAGCGGTGCATAGAGTGTTTATCAGCTATGCACCGCGGAGTGGAAAGATAGAATTAAATTATTCAAGGATCTTTCTTTTTTATCCCGCAAGAAGGGGCGGAAACGGATTTATTCCATCTTTCCCAAAACTCGGGATCGTTCATATACCAAGGAACTTTTGTCCCGTCCGTATGCAGGTCGGGGACTTTAAGGAGAGATGGCAAATAATATTCTTCTCCCAAGAGAATCATATTATGCGGCATTGGATCGCCTTTATAAGTTTTGCGAGCGACCCATCCATTTGTTGAACACTGGCTTATGACATATGGATTTTTCAGATAATCAAGGACCGGAACGCCATGTAATTCTTTGCCGCACCCTTTCTTTTTGCAATAGTAATGCCTTTCCCTTTTAAATGGCAACTGGGCGCGGGGGATGGAAAATTCCATTTTTCCGCAAATGCCTATCATCACATCTTCTGCCAATGGAATATCGCTATGCGCTGAATAAACATCAAGTTTGCATCCGAACAGCCTGTCCCCCTTAGCAATAACATTTCCATCTAAATCGCAGATTTCCGTTATTTTGGTAATTATATGCACAGCATCGTTGGTTTTATCATGTTCAATCTTCTCAATCGCTTGGACAGTGGAGCACATTAAAATGGAAAGAACGAAAAATAAAATATAACTTTTTTTCTTCTTCATAATTATCTTCCCCTTTGCATATAAATTCTTGTTAAAAAATTCATCTCTTCCGCCTGTTCTCTTAATAATTGTTCTTTTAAAATATCCCTGCGCGCCATCATCCATTCCACATCATAACGCGATGTCTGCGTGTCTGCGTAAACAGCATTATCAATAGGAATAATAATATTCTGTTTCGCATAATTTAACTCGGCGATAACTCTAAAAAACCTAAACCCTGGCTCCGCCCATAATGACGGATGATATAAGCCGGGTATGATGCTTAAATTGCTAATAATATTTAAATACCGGCTCTCCTCGTAAGTATCCATGCGCAATATCGCGCGCCGCTGCTCAGGAGTTAAAATATTATAAGCCATTAATCTGAGATGGAGCGCATTAAAATATAATGATACTTGCCGATGCATTTCGGAATTTAAATCATATCCTACAACCATAAATGACTCATCTCCAACCATGGGAGCAATACTATTAAGTTCGGAAATATTTAAATCCTGCAACTGCCCGTCTTTCAAAGGCATCCTTATTTCACCTGATGCAGAATAAAATTTTCTGCCGTCATGGGATTTTATCGCTGCTCTCTTTCCATGATACTCTGAAGGAATTTGCGCGACTAAACGATAATCCTGATTCAAATAAGCAAAAACATTACTCTTCTTTTTCCATTCAGGACCGAAACGGACTTCCCATTGCGTTCCCTCTTCAGTCCGTATCGGAGAATTCCATAAATCTGATACCCACAAGTAAAAAGATTTTTCCTTAACTTCTTCAGGCATTTCAAACAAGTAGCATAATTTGCGCGGCGTTTTATATGGATGAATAATCGCGGAGCATCCCCCAAATAAAAATACAACAATTAGAATAGCATTGATCCGTTTCATCTGGCTATAACCTCCGCCCCGTCAGGCACCGGACTGTACGTGCCGTCGTCTAAAAGATAAATCCCAATGACTAATTCTCCCGCGCCGGAACTTGAGCTTGCGTCAGTCGTTCTTATCAAAATCTTCTTATCCTTCGCGGAGAATAGATGGAGTTGAGTCCACCCGTCCGCGCCAATTGTAACATTAATTCTGTTGGCTCCTTTCAAAAGCGGAATTTTCGCAAGATCAGCTTTTAAAACCCCGTTTTCCACAACACCCGCGACATTAGCTCCGCAATTATTCCAACAATTGAAATCACCTTTGATATCAGGAATTTGCCCTAATGCCAATAGTTGCTGTCCGGATGCGTTTAAATGCACGCTGAAATTACGAATTTCCACCTTTCCAGTTTTCCAGAACGAAACATCGTCGCCCTGCCAATCAGGACCTCCCGGGGGAGGCGGCAAAGCGGCGGCTGTTTTAAATCTGACTACTCCTCCCTGCAATATCTGATTTCCGCGCTTAACATCTACTCTTGTAAAATATTGGGTTTCTTGTATAAGATTTTGCCCGCTCAAATCAAACTCCTTGCAAGTTTGTCCTGTAGAAACATTAATCATTCCGCCTTCGCTGCCGCCAAGATAAACATCATACTTTTCTCCGTTGCTTTCCCATCTCATAATCCCGTTTAAAGGAACATTGCTATCTCCTTCCAAGGGATACTTCATTTTTAAATATAGATTTTCTAAATTAACGCCCGCAGTGAATTTCCATTGTCCTTCCTCGGGAAATATATATTCGCCTGTTTTTAACGACCAGCAATATGCCGACCCTTGTTCAAAATCTCCCGCATAATAATATTCATATTCTCCTTCCGCATTTTCCCATGGCGCGCTTTCATAATCATTCCCGCATTTCCCTATTCTTATCTGAAAATAAGCTTTTTCTTTATTGCATTCCCACGAAAAAACCGCACCTGCGCAGGGGACATAAGTCATATTATTCGCCGGATGCACATTAAAAACTTCTATGTCCGACACCGAAATTATAATACTGCTTTTTCCCGTATGTCCGTATTCATCATCAGCGTAAATTATAACCGTATAGCCGCCTGCGTAATCCGGCACGAAAAAATTTTCTTCCCCTGCAGCAAAATTAAAATGCACATCGCTTCCAAGCGGCATCGTACCGAATTCCCATCTTATATCGCTTATCTCGTCTCCCTCGGCATCCTCTATGGAAATCCTAATTTCTACTTCCTCTCCCGGAAAATATTTTTCATCAGATTCGTTTATTGAAATATACGGAGGGCCGTTTTCAGCGGCAGTCCTGAACCAATTTTGCGCCTCTGTTATAACATTATTGTTTTCCGCGATTATCTTCCAAATAAATTTTTTCCCATACGGTAATTTATCTTCCAGCGGAAAACTTTTCTTAGCGGTCTCCCCAAGCAGAAAAAATTCCTCATCCTCTTCTGAAAAATATATATTGAACTTAGTGTTTGCGCCTCCATTGCACTGCCAGCTTAATTCTTTAACATTTACCGATGCCTGATTTCCAACCGAAGCGCATCCGAAAATTTTTAGGCTATCAATAAATATCTGCGATTTTTTTGAATCCTTTTCCCCTGCCAAATCTTCAACACTAAGCTCAATGTCATAAAAACCGGTTTCCGAAGCTGTAAATTTATAAAGCGGCTCAGATTGCTTTCCTGAGGTTTGCTTTTTTTTGCTCGGACTTATGATAGTGAAATTATAACTCGCGCTATTTCCCATAAAGCTGCTTTCACCGGCGTTAAGCGTGATAATATTTCCCGCGGTAAATCCGCTTTCTGATTTAATCGCGCATTTAGCAATCGGGGGAATATAATTTTGTACGGTCATTTCTTCCGAATCTTCTCCTTTGCCGCAAGAAAAAATAACAATGCATAATGATAAAACAAGTCCCGCATATAGATACTTTTTCCACATCGCTTAATTCTCCTCTTTTGAATAGGTTACAAGCGGCCTGCACGGTAACACCTTTTACATTTATTACGATCTCCTGCTGTCCATCAAGTGAAATTTTTAAAGAGCGGCTTAAAAAAAGATCAATCAAATTAAGTAAATCCTTATTTTCAGTCAAAAAATTCTTTACATTCAATCAATGTCAAAATCATCATAAAGCTCTTCTTCCCTCGTATAATCTTTTCTACTTTTATTATCCAATTTACTCATTTTCTGAAATTCTTTTTTTAGATAACTATATTCTTCATTATCTATATTGCCATCTTCCGATTCTTCCTTTTTTAGTAAATAAGCGCCTGCTTCTCCGCTTTGTCGCGCTAATTTTTTTCCGAACCCTTTAAAAAATATTTCCCGTAAAAAATTTCCAATATCGTAATCAGGTAAAAAGTATATAAAGCCAATACTGGAAATAATTCCAAAAATTAAAGCCAAAATTAAATTAACTATGATATTCGGTTTAACCGGCCATTTGGTCGTAATCGGCTTATCAATAACTATAATTGAAACATTATTGCCGCCGCCATGATATAGCATATGCTTCGTTTCAAGGACATGTCCTATCGCCTGCGAAATTGCGATTGCCTGTTCTTTATTTTTATGAAATACATCCACTGATATAATGCCTGTATCGCTTGAAGTCTTTGCCTGAACAGTTTTTTCCCATTGTTTTTTTATATTTTCTCCATTGCTGAAAAATTTCTTATCAACATTAAATCCCGATTCAAGCACTTCATTTAAAAACGAAGTTGAGTAAATTACTTTCGCTAATATGTCGCTCAAATACTGAACGCTTTTTGAACCATCCGCTATTCCGTCATAATTTCGCACCAAAAGAAAACGGCTGGATGATTCATATTTTAATGGCTGAAATAATGTAAGAATAGCAGTTATAAAAACTAAAAAAAAAGTAATTATAATAATATTCCAATAATTTATCTTAAAGCTATTTTTATGCTCCTCCATATTTATTTTTATATTAATTGCCGCTCTTTCCAAAACCTCACCCCCTTGTATCATAAATTTTTTAAATGTCAAGAGCATATTTAAAAACAAAAAAAATCGCGCATCGCGCGACTTCTTTATGACTTTATAAACTTTATCACTTTATGAACTTTATAACTATTATTGTATTCCCTTATAATGCCTGATTAAAGCTTTTTTACTATCCTTATCAATTTTTATAGCAATTAAATCAACCTGATAATTATCCGTTTGCAATTTTTTTTTATAAATATACAAAGAGCATGTTTTAAACACTCTTTTTATTTTTGTCGCCGTCATTCCTTCTTCCGGCGAACCGCAAAAATCTGTCGTCCGTGATTTTACTTCTATAAAATGTATTTTCCCATCTTTTGTCGCGATAATGTCTATCTCGCCAAACCGTCCGAAAAAATGTGTTTCTAAAATATTATACCCGTTTTTTACAAGATATTTTAAAGCGAGCTTTTCACCGTAATTGCCAATTATTTTTTTTGAGGACATAAATTTAAGCTGCGCACATTGTCGCCACAACAAGCCGCGTCATCCTGAGCCGAGGAACGAGGCGAAGGATCTCGTGGCTTAAAGTACAAACCCTATTCTTACATCATGTCTCGGGATTCTTCGCCCTCCTGGCGCTCGGGTTCAGAATGACGCAGAAAAATTCAAATTCCTATACATCAATTATATTACCGCAAATTACTATTGTTTAATTACTCTTACAAATTTCACCCAAAATTCACTCCCCTCCCCTTCCTTGCTCGTAAACCCAACCTCGGCTCCATGATGCGCCTCAACTAACTTCTTCACTATAAAAAGTCCCAGCCCCGACCCGTCGCAATTCATACTATTCGCATTTTTTCCCCGTTTAAACTTTTCAAACATATGTTTCTGGCTCTCCTTCGGAATCCCGATTCCGTTATCCTTCACCGACCAAATAATATACTCTCCGCCGCAGTCTCTCAAAGAGGACTGCGGCGTTCCCTCGCGCGCGCCGCAGTCCCTTGCGGAGACTGCGGCGGAGACTGTAAATTTCCCAATTTCTTTATTTCTTAATTTCTTAATTTCCTTGCCCTCCGCAGCTTCAGCGAAGGAGGGTTCCCTATTCTTAATTCTTGATTCTTGATTCATAATTCCTGATTCTATTCTTATTTCCACCCTTCCCCCCTTCTTTGTATACGTTATCGCATTATCTAAAAGATTGATCATAATATGCCTCAAATCCGCCTCATTGCTTAAAACCAAATATTTCCCCTCCTTTAAGGAGGTGACTAAGGGGGGGTTTCCCCCCTTTTCAAAGGGGGGCAGGGGGGTTTTATTTCCCTCTCCTTTGAGGAGGGGGTCAGGGTGAGGTTTTCCCCCTTTTCCAAAGGGGGATAAAGGAGGATTTTTCCCTGCCGACCAGCTATCTCCGCTAATCTGCCTGTCTTCTATGTTTCGCTCTTCTTCATCCCCATTCTTAATTCCTGATTCTTGATTCATAATTCTTATCTCTATCCCCTTCTCCTTAATATTTTCCTTCACTTCCTCAATCACTTTCTCCGTCACCGCCGCAATGTCCACAAGCGACAAATTTTTCTCATTTAATTTAAAATTATCCTCGCTGTCTAATTCCGCCGCCGCTAAAATATCATCCATAATATTTGTCATCTTCTGCGTTTTCCTAAAAATACCAGAAAATGCATTTCGCTTTGTCTCCTCATCCTCGTCATCAAAATCCCCGTCGCGCATCATTGACACCAATCCCTTAATAGCAGACACGGGCGTTCTTAACTGATGCGACGCAGTCCGTAAAAATTCCGTCTTCATCTCCAACAGCTTTTTCAGCCGCATATTTTTCCCTCTTATGTCTTTTGTTTGTTCATCCACTTTTTCTTTCAGCTTATCGTTCCATTCTTCAAGTTTGTCATATAGCTTCGCGTTTTCAATCGCAAGCGCCGCTTGATGGGAGAGCGTTTCCAGCAAGCTCAGATCTTCTTGGGAAAAAGCATCGCCTGAGATTTTTTTCCCCAATATTATAACTCCCTGCAATTTATTTTTAGAAATAAGCGGCAATAAAAAATCCGCCTGAGATTTTATTATGTCGTTTTTTAAAATGCCGCATTTTTTTACATCCAATTCTTCTATGGTCAACGGTTTATTATTTACTGGAAAATATTTTTTCAGTTCCTCGTTTTTTAATAAATGATCTATTTCATTTTTTTTAAACCCTTCGCATTTTATTAATTTAAAACCGTCATCGTCAATCTTAAGCGCGACGGCTATGCGATTAACCGCGAGCGTTTCCTTTACCACATCCATTATATCGCTTATCAGTTTTTTAAAATCAATAATCGTGGTTAGCCTCTGGCTTAATTCCCGCAATGTTTCGTGCTGGGTGTATAAAATGCCGAAAATATGTTTATCAACAGTCGCATTCAATATTTTTTCAAATAAAAAAAACAGAGATACAAAACAAAGAGCGATAAAAATTCCTAAAAATAATGCGCCATGGTCATACACGCTCCCGAACAAGCGTGTTAAAAGCCATACGGAGAAATAAAAAAATCCATAAGAAAATATGGCAGCCAAAAAATATATCACACCCTTCCTCACCGCAATCCGTATGTCCATTAAACGGTAGCGCGTGATCGCATAACTTGAACAAGCTATAATAAATACGGTAAATAATGGACCTATCCATACAAATTTATGAGTATTCCAAAAAAGAGGTATAACTAAATTAAAAAATGCGCCAAATGTTCCTGCAATTAAGGTGCCAAGTATAACATATCTTAATTGATCTTTAGCAATCCCTGTTAAATGTTTATATTTATAAAAAGC
>JAZDMY010000030.1:0-4462 GCA_043800435.1 bacterium | reverse complement strand
TATGATTTTCGTCTCATCCATCATCTCGTTAATTTCAAATTTATCAATCGGCGATACGCGCAGCGCCGCGTCTTTATATAAGTCGGTGTAAATACCGCCTCTTCCGAATAATATTGTAGCGCCGAATTTATTATCCCGTTTCGCGCCGATTATTATTTCCACGGCGTTTTCAATCATCGGCTGGATTAAAATTTTTGTTTTATATTTTTCTCCCAATTTAATTAACTGATTATATGCTTTTGCGAGATCTTTTGGATTTTTTACGCCTAACTTCACGGCGCCGGCATCTATTTTATGAACGATGGAAGATGATATTGCTTTCATCGCAAAGGGATATTCGTTTTTCTGCGCGAAATCATTTATTTCTTTTAAGTCATCGCTTAAAAAACTTTTTACCGTTGATAAATCTAAAATTTCCAATATATTTTTCACGTCAGAATAATCAATCGTCCCTGTCTTTCCCTGTAAAATATGTCTAATCCCCTCTTCAATTTCTTTTTCTATTGTAAAATTCGGCGCGGCTTTTCTTGATGCGCTGCTTTCTTTATTTTTAGCGCTCCATTGAAATAATTTATCCATCCCGCCTATGACATTTTCAGGATAGGTAAAGTTTACTGCATTGCGCTCGGATAAATATTTTATCCCGTCATCTTGCCCGTCTAAACCGATAAAACTAGTGATTATATTCTTCCTGCGCTTCTTGCTTAAATCAGCGATAACTTCTGCAGTTTCCAGCGGTTTTGCAAATGGATTAGGCGCTAAAATAATTAAGATATTTGAGATATTTTTATCCTGCGAAATAATTTCTAACGCCTCTTCATATTTTTTTTCGTCCGCGTTTTCACCTAAATCCAATGGATTATTTACATTAATATTATCAGGCAATTTCATTCTTAATTTTTTAAAAACATCCCCATCAAAATTCGCAAGATTCAATGAACTCCGCGAAATCTTATCAGCCATTAGAACATTTATTCCTCCTGAGTTTCCAATAATAGCAAGATTATTATTTAGATTTAAATTTAATGCTGAAATAATTTTCATTAAAATAAACATCTCATCCAAAGATTCGCAACGCAGGGCATTAATCTGTTTTAAAATTCCATCTATTATAATCTCATCCTCAGCTGATGCCCCCGTATGAGCCATAGCGCAGGACTTTCCCCTCTCCGTTATTCCAGCTTTTAATATAATAAGCGGTTTTTTCGCGCTTATTTTTTTTGCCGCGTCAATAAATTTTTTCCCGCCGCCTAAATTTTCAAGATAAGCAAAAACAGCTTTCGTATTTTTATCGCTTGCCAGATAATGCAAAAAATCCGTCTCATTTAGAACAGCCATATTTCCTAAACTTATAACTTTTGAAAATTTAATATTTTCTTTTTTCGCCATTTCCAGCATCGCCGCGCAAATCGCGTCGGACTGGGAAATAAACGCAATATCTCCTTTCTTTGCAGCTTTCTTAAACAAGGAACAATTTAAATTTGAACTGGCATCAATTATCCCTGAAGAATTAGGACCTAAAATTTTCATATCATATGTTTTCGCGAGATTTATCAGTTCTCTTTCAATTTTTAATCCGTTTGAACCGCTCTCGCGAAATCCTGCGCTTATAATTATTAAATTCTTAATTTTCTTCTCCCCGCATTCTCGCACCGCGTCTAAAATAAACGGCGCACCCATAGTTAAAACAGCCATATCAATATTTTTAGGAAGTTCTGAAACTGCGCCAAAAAATTTAACATTTCCAGCCTCTTCCAAAGATAAACTAACCGAATAAATATTTCCTGTAAAATTTGATAAAATTAAATTTGCTAAAACAGCGCGTCCGATTTTATTATTATCTTGCGGCGCGCCGATTACGGCTATTGAGTTTGGATTGAAAAAATTTTTTAGGGGCACAAATATTTAAATTTTAAATTTACACTCTCCATCGCAGTCTCCGATAGGGACTGCGATGCCTCCTTTAACTCGCCGCAGTCCTTAAAAGAGACTGCGGCGGAGAGTAATGTTAAAATCAATAATTTATTGAAATTTAAGAAATTTATAGTAATTAATTGCAATAACGATATTACAATCAATCGCAACAAATTACAACAAATTACTATTCAATTACTATAAATTACACTGAGCTTCTATTTCTACCCATTCTGCTCCTTCAACATCTCCCTCTTCACATTTATAATCGCTCCCATTCCAATAAATATGGCAACTAATTTACAGGCGAAACCGATAATCGGCAAAGATGTTAAGACCACAATAATAATCATTCCGACAACGATATTCCACATTTCTTTTTTATTTTTAAACAGCGCTTCTCCGATGGCAATACCTGAAAACACTAGCCCTGCATAAAGCAGTATTAAATAAAACGCAAGTAAAATAAGCGCAATGGGAATGCCGATTAATGTAAACATTAAAATAATCGCAATTAATGGAATAGCGATAAAGTAAATTAGTCCGTAAATTATGCTTTTATTTGTATGATGCAATATTTCATCGGCGGCGCGAGCCGTATTTTTTTTATCAATCATCATAGCGGCCATTCCAAGCGCGATCATACTGAATAAGGCGACGATTTTTCCAAAATAATCGGATAAATTTTTTCGCGGAATAACCGGCTCAAGTTTTTTTATTCCGCCGACGGCATCAACATTATTTCCAATATCTGCGTTTTGCGCTGCTGTATATGTAACGCAGCCGCCAATTTTTGTATCAGGATAAACGATTAATTTTCCGTTATCATTTAATTTTATTTTAACATTGCCTTCAATAATATTTCCTAATTCCGCTGTTTGAAGTGCGCCTTGCAAGTTTCCTTTTATAATCCCCGCCGACCTTAATGACTGGCTTGAAATTAAAAGATCTTTTTCTAAAACCGCATCTTTTTCTATTTTTACATCTATTGCTAAAACATTAGTATTTTTTCCTATTTTTCCATTAATCGTTAATGTCTTTGCCATAACGCGAACATCGCCGTCAACATCTCCGTTTATCTCAATATTTTCAGCCGCCGCTAATACATCCCCGTGGATTTTAGAAGTTATGACAAGTTCCTTCGCCATTACGATAACATCCCCGTCAATTTCTTGATCAATCTTAATTGACCCGCCGGATTTTAAAAATGTCCCCTTAAAAACATCCCTATTTATAGCGCAACCTTCTTTCCCCTCGCAAGTATTTTCTATAATCTCATTCTTCACATCTTGCGCAAAAACAGCAGAAACACATAAAATCGCACCTGCTAAAAATAATGTTATGAATAATAATATTTTTTTGGACATAAAGCATTAATTATAACGAATTACTATAAATTAAGTAAATATACATATCACACACGATTTTAATTCCCCCCTTTTCAAAGGGGGGAAACGTTCTGTAACGTTCTGTTTGGCCAAAATATTAAAATTCCTGTCCACTAATTACAATGAATTACTATTAATTACTAAAAATTACCTGAGGTATCTATTCGCCTCCGTCGCGGCGATCGCACCAGAGGCAAGCGCAGTCACAAACTGTTTTAATCCGCCCTGTCCATTAGTAACATCCCCGGCTGCAAACACGCCTGATATATTAGTCATGCATTTATCATTTACTTTTATCTGTCCTGCCGCATCTAATTCTACCCCAATATTTTTAACAAGTTCAGTTATAGGAATAATTCCAACCTCTATAAAAACCCCGTCCAATTTTAAAGCCGCACTCCCGTCATACTCATTATCAAGTTTAGCATATTCAACTTTATTCTCGCCTCCGATTTTTAATAAATTAGTATTAAAAATAATTTTTATATTTTTCACTTTTTCTAAATTATCAACTAATGACTGCGCGGCTCTCAGTTTATCTTTCCGATAAACTAAATACACCATATCCGCAATTTTTGAAAGATGGAGCGCCGCGCTAACCGCGGAATTTGCGCCGCCAATAACCGCAACGCGCTTATTCTTAAAAAACATCGCGTCGCACACGGCGCAGTATGAAACGCCGGAACCTAAAAATTCTTTCTCACCAGGAATATTTAAACTCTGTTTTTTACTTCCGCTTGCGATAATTATTGTTTTCGCGCGATATACTTCGTTTGAATTATCAATTAAATTAAATCCATTGCCATCTTTATCAATAGAAATAACATTCTTATATATAACCGGCGCCTCAAGATATGCCAACTGCTCCTTATATTTTTCAATTAACTCAAAACCGGAGATTGACTTAAACCCCGGATAATTTTCTATTTTATCAATCTCATTAAGCCATCCGCCTAATGTCTCGGTAATTAATAAAAAATTTAGTTTATATCTTGCGGCGTAAATCGCGGCCGATATTCCAGCCGGTCCGCCGCCGATGATTATGAGATCATGCATAAGAATCAGGAATCAGGAATCAGGAATCAAAAATTATATTGAATACCCATAATTCATGATTCAAAATTCATGATTCTTTACCTCCCCAAATGTTCATAAGCTCT
>JAZDMY010000009.1:0-4352 GCA_043800435.1 bacterium | reverse complement strand
AATACCTGTGGATATCGCGAACAGGGTTAACGGTTTTCAAACATTTGAATATTTTCATCCGACTTTTTTGTATGAAAGTTTATGGTGCGCGGTTGTCGGCATCTTTTTAATAGGTCTCCATTTTTATCGGATTAAAAAAATTCCGGCGAATACTGAAATTAAAAATATCGCAAGCGGGAATATATTTTTCTCGTATTTATTTTTATACAGTTTAGGAAGAGTATGTTTTGAGTTTTTAAGAATTGATGAGGTGCCGATGATATTTGGCGTGAGGATAACTCAGATTGTTGCCGGATTGGTTATGGTTATGACGGGAGCGGCGATTATAGAACTGATTTACACGGATAAGAAACGGATTTTCACGGAGCACTGATAAATTTTAAGGATATCCGTTGCCGCGATAATAGAGATTTGTAAGCGAAACTCGCAACTCGCTATTCGTTTTTCCAAACGAATTTCGCTTTTCCAAGCAACGATTTTCTATAACGACGTTTAGCTGCTTATTATTTATGAATAATTTAATAATTATCACAAGCAATAAAAATAAGGTAAAAGAAATTTCAGCGATTACCGGCTTAAAATTGGACAGTGCCGATTTAGAAATTCCCGAAATACAAGCGCTTGATGTTGAAGAAGTAGCGCGCGAAAAAGCTATAGCCGCGTATAAAATTATAAAAAAGCCGGTTATTGTTGATGATACCGGATTATATATTGAAGCGCTTGGGGATTTGCCAGGGGCGTTTATCACGTGGTTTTTGAAATGCATGGGAACAGGGGGCATTATAAACTTAATGCGAGGCGAGAAAAATAGGCGCGCTTATGTTAAAACTTGTATTGCTTATGCTGATAAAAATGGCGCGCGGACTTTTGTTGGGAAAATTAAAGGAATTATCCCTAAAAAAGTAAGCGGTTCCAGAGGTTTCGGCTGGGACGCTATTTTTATTCCTGAAGGTTATAAAAAAACTTATTCCGAAATGAGCAAGGATGAGAAAAATTCTATTTCAATGAGAAAAGAGGCGCTAAAGAAATTTATGACATTTCTATCATCCCGGAAAAAGCGTCAACTTCAATAATATCGCCATCGTGTAAAATATCAAGCGCGCCTTGGACGCCGACGATGGCCGGAATTTTAAGTTCGCGCGAAACAATCGCTGCATGGCACGTAATCCCGCCTTCCTCGGTAATTATCGCGCCGGCGATTTTCATAACCGGCAAAAATTCAGGGCGGGTATTTGTGGAGACCAAGATATCTCCTTTTTTCATTTTAGAAAAATCATTTTTAGTTCTTATTATTTTTACTTTGCCTTTAACTTTACCGGCAAAGGCGGGTTTTCCTTTTAATTCACCTCGAGTACTTATAATATCCTTAATACAATTGTTTAACGCTTCTCCTTCTTTATCATAAAAAACATCAAATTTAGTTGACTTATTGGCTATAAAGAAAGCGCCGCGCATCCTCTTTTTCGCTGTCAAAATTAAATTATCCCGCAGATTAAAAATGCTTTTGATTTCCCAAAAAAATAAATTTTCAGTTAGGTTTAGCGGAATTTTTGCGCGACTGCTGAATTCTATAGCAAATTTTTTTAAAGTATTCCCCGCCATTTGATTATAGGTTTTCCGTTCATCGCGAAAGGTGCCCAAAAATGCCAAAAAATTCAAATCTTTTAAAAATTGCGCTGATAATTTATATTTTTTTGCGATGGCTGATTTTTTACGGCTTAAATTTTTCAGTTCTCCGCGCATATTCTTTTCTTCGGTCAGTTTTTTTGTATCTTCTACGAGCACCCGCAGTTTATTAAAAAAATATTCCTGTCCCAAATATTCCACGGATGCGTAATCATTATTTATCCAATAGAAATTTTTGCTTATTTGCGATAATTTTTTATTTAGCCATTCGGATGCGTCGCAGTCCTCTGCTGAGAGACTGCGACGGGGGTGTGTGAATCCTGAAGATATTCTTAAAATCCGCCGCAGTCTTCTTAGATTCCCCGCCGCAGTCTCCGATAGGGACTGCGGCGGGTTATTCGTCCCCTCGCCGCAGTCTCCACCAAGGGACTGCGGCGGATTAAGGGTGTTTCTTTTTAAAACCCTCTCTGCCAATTTTAATATTTCCAGCCGCTCTTTTTGCATAAAAGAAGGATTTGGAGGAGTAAGTAAAATCTGTAAATCTTCCATTTCAATATTTTTACCTTCTTTTTCCATCGCTTCTTGCAAAATTATTTCGCCGTAAAAATCGAAGCTGTCTAAAAATATAGATTCTTGCCAGAGTTGGGTATAAATTTTTGTGTAATCGTTGAAAAGATTAAGCAATATTTTATCCGAAAACGCGGGAAAATCCATTTTTAAAAATTTTTCGCTGATTGTGAGAAATGGATTGACATAATTTTTATGCCAATGTGAAAATAAATTTTTTATAAACTGCGGCTCATCGCATTGTCTCTTAAAATAATATTTTGCCACCTTTGCCAGCGACCTTTTAGAAATATAGGCATCCATGAAATAGTTGTTAGAATTAAAGTATCCAATAAGCTCATACTTTACGGGAATATTTTTTTCTAATATTTTCATAGATAAACAGGCATACCAAGGATAAAAAACATAAAAATATTTTGCGGATGCGCCCTGTTTATACCATGAGATATTTTCTATTTTTTCTTTGGCTTGAATTAGGTTCATATTATAAATGACTCTTTATTTCTTTTCTTAAAAAATTTTTAAAGTCCTTTAAAATCATCTGATGGCTTGCGGGGAGGAGCGGCGAGAGGTCGCTTTTAAAGTTTATTCTTACTTTATCAAAAAGAGAATCAATTTTTTTATAATCATCTTTTCTTATATATTGGTGAAGCCGGGGATGCCGTAAAATAAAATATAAATCATAAAAATCGCGCGGTTTAGATCTATCCAATAAGGCGGCGATTTTGCCATTTACAATTTCTTGTCCGCCGACATGAGTGATTGTATAAGCGGGAGCATATTCGGAAATGATGGTATCAGTTTCTTGTTTTATAGTTTTGCCTTTCCTGAGCGATATCTCAAATTTCATTTGCTCGGATATTCCAAAAATTTGATAAAGTATTATCCCCAAATATCCTCCTGTCGTTTGTTTTGCTTCTTTCAGCTCTATGCGCATTCCTTCTTTTTCAAGCTGGCGCGCGGCATCAATAAAAGGAGATTCAATCAGGCGATAAGAAAAAATATTTATTCCGGTAAAATCCAAATCTTCCGAAAAACGGGGACTTTGATAAATTATTCTTAAAGCGGTGCCGCCTTTAAAAAGGATGCTTCCTGATTCAGGAGTTTGATAGAAAAAATTCAAAAATTCATGCTGCACATATTCCCTGATAATATTGCGCGCATCAGTCTGGTATTTTTTGGACAATTCTTTAATTTTATCTAAATTGAGCATATATTTTTTTAACTAACTTTTCTAATGATGGACGGGAAAATAATTTTGCATAGCTATTCAATTTTAATTCGTTTATATTTTTTAAATCTAATCGTTCATAAGAAAATCGGCATTTGCCCAAATCAACAAAGTACAGGTAATCAACTAATGATTTTTCTGGTTCCGCTAAAAATACTATTTGGTCTAGATATTTTGTCGGAGTATATCCTGCATACGCCTTTTGCTTAATTTTTTTATAAATAAATTGCGTTCCTTGCACATTAAAATTTCGCGAGATTTTAGAAGTTGCGGAAATAATCGGATAGATCGTTTCGGGTATCATTTTATGGAAAGAAAGCGCTGTTTCAAACGAAATATAGGAAGGTCTGTAGATGCGATTTGCTATTATATAATAATTCGCTGTCTCGTCGTATAGAGAATAAAGGCCATTTCGCAATTTTATGAATAAGTTTTTTTTTGTATGAGTTTTTATGAACCATTGCGCGGCATATTGGCTAACATTAAAAATCCTTTTAAATTCTAAAGGCGAAAAAACCGTTATCCGTTTTTCCTTTAATCTTTTCATTACTTCAATCGGTTTTAGTTTTTGGAGCATATACTACTAAAAATGAAATTAATATAATTATAACAATTTTAAAATTTATGTCAAATCCGCACCCTTCCATGCAATTTCAAAGATAGCCCTTTGCGATCGGGCGATTTCTTCGGACTGGATTATCATTCCGAACATCTCACGGCCATAGCTTGCGATTGCGATTTTATTCGCGTAAATATTTGTTTCATTATTTACCGGAAAAATCTTTTCGTCAAGAATTTTCGCCTCCCTCAACTGGGAATTATTTTTTTCCATATAGTGTAGCGTTTATTTAATTTTCCATAAATATTACCTCCCCGCCGCAGTCTCTCCAAAGGACTGCGGCGAGTGTAAGGAACGTCGCAGTCCTCT
>JAZDMY010000087.1:0-3899 GCA_043800435.1 bacterium | reverse complement strand
TAAAAAGGTGATGGCGGATCTCGCGGCTGATTATGTTAATACAATGAATGTAATTCATTATATGCATGATAAATATTATTATGAGAGGGCGCAGATGGCGCTTTTGGATAGCGATCCGGAACGGTTAATGGCATTTGGGATGGCAGGTTTATCAGTCGCTGCTGATTCAGTGTCCGCAATTAAATATGCTAAAGTTGCGCCGGTGCGCGATGAACAGGGAATCGCCAAGGATTTTAATATCAAAGGAGAGTTTTCGAAATATGGAAATGATGATAACAGCGTGGACAGCATTGCAAAAAAAATCGTGCAAAATTTTAGCAAAGAGCTGGGAAAACACCATATTTATCGTAATGCGAAGCCAACGCTTTCCATTTTGACTATTACTTCAAACGTAGTTTACGGCAAAAAAACCGGAGCGACTCCTGACGGCCGCAAAGCAGGTCAACCTTTCGCGCCGGGTGCGAATCCTATGCATGGGCGAGATACTAACGGCGCTATTGCTTCCCTGAATTCAGTCGCAAAGATAAATTACAAATATGCGCTTGATGGTATTTCTAATACTTTTAGCGTTACTCCGCAAACTTTGGGTAAAGAAGATTATGAGAAAATTGAAAATTTAGTTAGCTTGTTAGACGGGTATTTTAAAAAAGGCGCGCATCATTTGAACGTGAATGTTTTAAATAAAGAAACATTGTTGGATGCCATGGATCATCCTGAATTATATCCTCAGCTCACGATTAGAGTTTCCGGCTACGCGGTAAATTTCGTAAAACTCAGCCGCGAGCAGCAGCAGGAAGTTTTGGCTAGGACTTTTTTTGAGAGGATGTAAGTTTTGCATATGCGGGTTGTTGTGATATAATTTTAAGTGAGAAAGGTCATGCGGATTTTTCCAGTATGACCTTTATTAAGGAACGGAATTAATTCATAATTATTTATACTAATATTGGTTCAAATTCATCAGATCTATATAATGTTTTTTGGATTCATTGTCCTCCCCCGGCAAGGTTATTTAAAAGATTCCCAGTCCTAAATATAGCAAAAAATTGATTTTGTCAAAGTTAGCTAAAAAAGTTTTTTAAAACGGCTGCGCTTATGTAATCCAAATTTAAATTATGAAAAGACAGAAGTCAGATTTTCTTATTCAAAGATACCAACTGGAACACCTTGTTCCGCTCGCTTTGGCAATTTTGTCATTTTATTTTTGGGCTAATAATTTTCAGAAAGATTGGGTTTATTTTTCGGGCTTATTTGTCAGCATGGCAGGTTTAATTATTTGGTGGGCAGCGAAAATTACCCTCGGCAAAGACTGGGATGCCGGCTATGGCGAGCCTAAAATTAAAAACTTGGTTACCCGCGGTATTTATTCAAAAATCAGCCATCCGCTTTATTGGGGCATAAACTTAACTTTGATTGGTTTATCTCTGGTGCATTTAAATATTTTTCTTATTATCCTTTCATTAATGATCGTCATTTATTTTTTTAGAAGAATGAGCGTGGAAGATAGATTTTTATCAAAAGAATTAGGGGAAAAATATTTAGAGTATAAAAGGAAAACGTGGATATGAGAGGGATATGCTCACTTTAAAAAATTATTGTGGTTCTCAGGAAAGAAGCTTTATTTGGCAAAATTTTAAATTAATGTAATAATCCCCCCTTGCCCCCTTTTCCAAAGGGGGAGAATAATGTAATTATTTTATGGAATTATTAAAAGAAATAAAAGATAAGGAATCGCCACAAGATGAATCGTTGTTGGAAATTAGAGAAGCGGCAAGGGCTGTTCTTTTTGATGAGGATGGATTAGTCCCTTTGTTATTTGTTGCAAAATATAATTACTATAAGATTCCGGGCGGAGGGATTGATAAGGGTGAGGATAAATTGCAAGCTCTGGCCAGGGAAGTTCTGGAGGAAGCGGGGAGTGAAATTAAAGTAACCGGCGAGGTCGGAAAAATTATTGAGTTCAGATCGAAATGGAATTTTAAGCAGGTATCTTACTGTTATTTAGGGCAAGTTATTTCAAAAGGCAAACCGAATTTTACAGGAAAAGAATTAAGCCAAGGGTTTAAACTGGTTTGGATGTTTTTAGGGGACTGTCGCCAAATGTCGAGTCGCGTCATTCTGAGCGACGGAGGAGCGAAGAATCACGAATTTTTTGGCTTAAACACGGGAATCCCATTCGGCTACGCTCAGGGCAGGCTCTTCACTCGCTTGGGCTCGTTCAGGATGACGCTGTGGGGCGTTAGGCGACAGTCCCATTAGATAAATAACTGGGAAAAACTAATTAATTCCGCCGCAGTCCATTGCTGAAGACTGTGGCGGAGAGAAAGAGCAAATTAGAGAATTATTTTAAAATCTGAAATTGGTAATTATTTTTATGTTAAACATCCATTCCATAGAAACATTCGGCACGCAGGAGGGACCGGGAATACGACTGGTTCTTTTTTTGCAGGGGTGCAATATGAAATGCGCGTATTGCCATAATCCTGATACGCAGGCGGTTTGCGGCGGGGAAAAGATGGGGATAAAAAAGATTTTAGCTTTGTTAGAAAATGAAAAGGTCTATTTTATAGAAAAAGGCGGGTTGACTGTTTCCGGCGGAGAGCCGACTTTGCAGGCAAAGGAGCTGGTAAAATTATTTCAGAAAGTAAAAGATATGGGAATTCACACCGCGCTTGATACAAACGGCAGTATTATGAATAGTGATGTAAAAAAGTTGTATTCGCTATCCGATCTTGTTATAATGGATATTAAGCATATAAATGACGGCTGGCATAAAAGAATTACGGGCATTGGAAATGAAAATGTGCTGGCTAACGCGCGTTATCGGGAGGAGATGGAAAAACCAATGTGGCTGCGTTATGTTTTAGTCCCTGGTTATTCTGATCAGGAGAAATATATTGACGAATGGGGGAATTTTTTCCATAATTATAAAAGTGTGGAACGGGTTGAAATTATTCCTTACCATACATTAGGCGCGCATAAATATGAAGCGATGGGCAGGAAATATAAACTGAAAAATGTTTCATCGCCTGCGGCTGAGCAGGTGGAAAAGGCGAGGAGAATTTTAGAGAAGTATTTTTGGAGGGTTTATTAGAGAAATTGAAAATTTAAAGCAGCCAATATTTTAAATTATTTTTAAATTTTATGGACATAAATTCAATTTTTAATCCAAAATCAATTGCCGTTATCGGCGCGTCAACAAAGGTCGGAAGCGTCGGAAATGACATAATAAAAAATTTGGCAACGCAAGGATACGGCGGTAAATTATATCCGGTTAATCCAAAAGCCGATGAATTATATGGCTTAAAATGTTATGCGAATATTTGCGAGATAGCGAATGAGATAGAGCTTGCGATTGTTATCGTGCCGGCAGTTGCTGTGCCAGAAGTGATGAAAGAAGCGGCAAAAAAAGGCGTGAAAGGAGCAATTGTCATAAGCGCTGGATTTAAAGAAATAGGAAATACTGAACTGGAAAATGAAGTAAAACAGATTTGCATAGAAAATGGCATTGCTTTAGTGGGCCCAAACTGCTTGGGGGTTTTAAATCCTAAAATAAAAATGAATGCGTCGTTTGCGATTATGCCGCCGAAAAAAGGGCATGTCGCGTTTATTTCCCAAAGCGGCGCTTTAGTTACGGCTATTTTGGATTACGCGAAAAACTTAGGAATCGGTTTTTCAAAATTTATAAGCGTGGGGAATAAAGCTATGCTGGATGAGAATATCCTGCTTAATTATTTAGCCCAAGATAAAGACACAAAAGTGATTGCCATGTATGCGGAGGATCTTTGCAAAGCGCAGGAAATAATTAATGTCGCGAAAAAAATAACTCGCGCGAAAAATCCGAAACCGATAATCATTTTAAAATCAGGAAAAACAAGCGCCGGCGCGTCGGCATCCGCTTC
>JAZDMY010000003.1:0-11034 GCA_043800435.1 bacterium | reverse complement strand
TTTATATGCGGCGGATAATGATTATGGACTGGAAATTTTTACCCTTGCAGATCCGGCAAATCCCGCGCTTTTAGGAACATATAATACATCCGGCAATTCTTATGCTGTGCATGTTTCAGGAAATTACGCCTATGTCGCGGATGGCGCTGCAGGGCTTCAAATAATTAATATCTCCGATCCCGCTAATCCTGAACTTTCCGCAACCCTTGATACTCCTAATTTTGCCAATGATATTTATGTCTTAGGAAATTATGCTTATATCGCAGACGGATCTTCAGGGCTGCAGGTTATTGATATTTCAAATCCGGCGGCGCCCGCAATAATCGGCGCATATGATACAGGCGGCTACTCGTATAAAATTTATTTGAAAGACAATTATGCATATATATCCGACGGTTCTCTCGGACTTCAGATAATTAATATTGAAAATCCCGCAAATCCTTCTTACGCCGGAATATATGAAACATCCGACATTTGCCGCGGTATTTATGTTGCTGGAAATTATGCATATATCGCCTCTTACGCCGCCGGTTTAGAAATTATTAGCATTTCCGCAATTCAAGATATCTCCTCGTTTACGCCCTTTGATACTTCAGGATATGCCTACGGAGTTCGCGCAGAGGGTAATTATGCGTATTTAGCCGACGGAGTTTCGGGTCTTGAAATTTTTAATGTCTCAGATCCTGAAAATATTACATTATCCGGAACATGCGACACGCCTGATCTTGCCAGAGATCTTGTTATTTCCGAAAATTACGCCTATGTCGCCGATAATACTTCAGGTATTCAGGTAATAAATATATCAAATCCCGCAAATCCTGAAATAATAGGAAGTTATAATACATCGGGGTCATCTTATAATATTGTTATTTCAGGCAACTACGGATATGTCGCGGATGGAACATCCGGTCTTGTAATTTTAAACATTTCCAACCCCGCTGCTCCTTCCCTCGCAGGTTCTTATAATACCTCAGGCACTGCTTACGGGGTTTATGTCAACGGCGATTACGGGTATATTGCAGATGGAACATCCGGTCTTGTAATTTTAAACATTTCCAACCCCGCTGCTCCTTCCCTCGCCGGCTCTTGTGATACTTCGGGCACTGCTTATGATATATATGCGGACGGCGATTATGCATATATCGCGGACGGAAATTCCGGACTTAAAATAATTGATATCTCTGATCCAGCCCATCCCGCGCTTGCGAGTTCCCATTTTACGCCAAATACAGCATATTCCGTTTACATATCCGGAAATTACGCCTATATGGGCGCAAGTTACGCGGGACCCGAAATAATCAATGTCGCCGATCCCGCAAATCCTTTTTTTGCCGCTGTGCTTAACACAACAAGCACATCGCGGGATTTTTACGCATCGGGAAATTACGGCTATGTCGCAGATGGCGCCGCGGGCATACGGCTTATATCAGTCGGATATTATTTAACATCCGGCGAGTTTTCCTCATCTGTGATTAATACGGGACAAAATAATTATTCATGGGGAGATATTTCATGGACATCTTTTATTCCAGCCGGATCAGAAATAATATTGCGGGCAAAAACATCAGATACCGCGACAATAGAAAATGTGGAAAGCTGCGCATCTTTAGGCGCAATCAATTCAGCAAATCAAACCGGTTTTTTTTCATCGTTAGGAAACGATTGCATCTCGTCCGGCGATAGATATATAAAATATAATTTAACGATGACAAGCCCTGATGACGCGCATTCTCCGGCTCTGCAGGATTTTACTTTTAATTTTAATTATTATCCCGCCGAGCAGACATTAACTTCATCTCCATACGATGTTTCTGCCATAACCGGCGCGATAGGGTCTATCGCGTGGACGGAAGAAATACCCACCGGCTGCGATGTAAAATTTAAGCTGAAAACCGCGCCTGATAACGACGGCGTACCGGGCGATTGGACTGAATGGATGGGACCGGCATCCGCGGACGATTTTTATACCTCGGCAAGCGGCGCGGATATAATTAATTCTCTGCACGCAGACGGCTTAAACGATGGATGGTTCCAATATAAAATATTTTTATATTCAAATAATATTACGGCGCCGACAGCGGATAACATAACTATAAATTACGCCGCTAACGCCGCGCCTGAAATTCAAAACGCGGCCGCATCGCAAAACGCGGACGGAACCGTTAGCATCGCGTATGAAGTTAAGGATTCAGACGCTCTTTCAGGCACAAATACGCCCGGAGAAATAACTCCGTCGTTTGAATATTGGAATGGCAGCAGCTGGGTATTATGCTCAGCGATGGGTGATGGAAATACTGCTAATAAAGAAGCGCTTGAAGATTCTTTCACTTCGTATTCCGCGGTATGGAATCCGAAAACTGATTTTAATAATAATTTTTTAAATAATACAGCGAAAATAAAAATAACCGTAAGCGATAATGAATTGGCAAATAAATTCGCCTCCCTTGAATCAAACACCTTTATATTGGACACCACTGCCCCTTACGCTGCAGGAATTTCCGTTATCGCAAGCACAACCCCCGCCGAATTAATTCTTTCCGCAAGCGATGATTCCGCAATTTATGTAAAAATATCGCTTGATGAAAATTTAGCGGGCGCCGAATGGCAGGATTTTTCTCCCTCATTATCAATTGCGCTTGCCTCTAATCCAGATACGGTTTATGCGCAATTAAAAGATGCTGTAAATAATACCTCAAGCATAATAAGCGCAACTGCTCCCGCCTCAACAGAAGATATGATTATCCGCGATGTGTCAAATAAAAATAATTCTGATTTTAGAATATTTATCGGGTGGAAAAATTCTCCGGTGGAAAATTTTAAGCAATATAATATTTTTTATTCAACTGATGGAATTGACTATGCATTGCTTTCAGCGATTGATAATCCAGCTTTAAATTATTATGTGCATCAGGATTTAAACGACGACTTAACTTATTATTATAAAGTAAATGTGGAAGACATAAATGAGAATGTGAGCTTCTTCTCTGATATTTTAAGCGATTGCCCTGACGGTCAAGGCGGAACAGATAATACAGCGCCTGCAATTTCTTCTGTCTCGTCCTTAGATATAAGCGCAACTCAAGCAAAAATCATATGGACAACCGATGAATTATCAAATTCCTCAGTTCTATATTCTGAAAATTCCGGCGAGTTTACATCAGAAAAAAACGCCCTGTCAATGGTATTATCCCATTCGGTTATTTTAACTTCCCTTTCCCCTCACACAACTTATTATTTTAAAGTTCAATCAATAGATCCGTCAGGAAATATCGCGTCCAGTACGGCTAATAGCGCCGGCTACACATTTACTACTTTAACAGGCCCCATAATTTCAAATATTTTGGTCTCCAATTTAAAAAATACCGGCGCGGTTATTACATGGGATACCGATACCCAAAGCGATTCTTATGCCGCATACTCGCCAAATTTTGATTTTTCTGATCCCATACAAGTCGGTTCGGATACAAATACATTAACTCATTCCGTTTCTTTAACCGGTCTTCTTTCAGGAATAAAATATTACTTTTATGTTTCCTCAACCGATGACGGCGGCGGCGTTGGAATAGACAATAATGGAGGCAGCTATTATAATTTTACAACCTCGTCGGATTTAACAGGTCCCTCAATAACGCAAATTTCTGTAAATCCTATAACTGACGAGGCGGCGGTCATAACATGGATAACTGATGAGGCGGCGACTTCAAAAGTTGAATATGGCACAGCGAGCTGTGCTTATATTAATTCATCATCGCTAAACGAAAATCTTGATATGACCCATTCAGCGACACTCTCTTCCCTATCCGCAGACACAAAATATTATTATATCGCAATATCTAAAGACGGGAGCGGTAATACTTCAACAAGCACAGAGCAATCCTTTACCACCAGTGAAGAATTATCTACTGAAACCGAAGTCCAAGGAAGAGAATCGTCCGCTGCTGATAATGCGCGGCAATCATCAAGCGGCGGCGGAATTTTAATTATTGATAAGACCGATAAAGCGGCGCCCATAATTTCAAACATTGAAACTTCTGAGATAAAAGCCGATTCAGTCAAAGTTTTTTGGGAAACTAATGAAGAAACAAAATATAATTTTGTTGAATTTTCGCCGATTAATGCGATAAATATATCTTATAGAGCATATAGCCCGTTAGAGAGCGGTAAAGAACATTTAATTTCATTGGAGCCCTTAAACCCTGAAACTGATTATACTTATAAAGTCCTTTCTGCTGATTCCTCAGGCAATCTATCATCCTCAGAAGAAAATTTTTTTAAAACTGTTGCAACAACAACTCCTGCGGATGGGATAGTTCTTGGTGAAAGCGCGGAAAAAGAACAGGAAGAAAAAATGGACGAGGATGAAACTAATGACAGTATTCTTATAGCCGCGGCGAAAAAAGCAATTGAGCTTATAAATAAAACCGCCTCCCGCGTTTCCATCAGTGTTTTAGAAGAAACATTATCAAGCCAATATGACGCGATCAAAAATCTTGCAAAAATAATTCCATCGCCTATCTTAAGCGGAGAACCGAAAATAACGGTATCCGCGGACAGCGCCATAATTTTATGGAATACCGACAAAGAAGCAAATTCGCTCGTCTCGTTTTCCGAAGAAAAAAAATTTAATCCGTCCGCTAAAAATCCATATCTGGAAACGACAGGAAATTCAAGCGAATTTATAAAAGAACATGCGGTTATACTTTATAATTTAAAACCCGAGACCATATACCATTATCAAATAAAAAGTTCCTCTCCTCTCGGGCAAGAGGCAAAATCCGATGATTTTACCTTTACGACAAAGTCAGAAATTTTAGAAATAACCGATTATAGCTATGAAACAATCTCAAAAAATCAAACCGTATTCAGATGGAAAACAAATTTTGAGGCGGATTCAAAAATAAAATATACGCCGTTTAAAGATAATATCTTGGCAATTAACGAGATAA
Organism: bacterium; assembly: GCA_043800435.1. Taxonomy (GTDB): domain Bacteria; phylum Patescibacteriota; class Patescibacteriia; order JAZDEU01; family JAZDEU01; genus JAZDMY01. The sequence goes on along the minus strand of JAZDMY010000003.1, from coordinate 6,088 downwards.
GATATAAGAATGATGATAAAATAACGCTTTCGCATGAGGTTTCAATAGATGATTTTCAAGAAGGAGTAATTTATGAGATTGAATTAATAAGCAGAAATATGAAAGGAAAAACTGCCGTAAAAACAATTTCATCATTTTCCGCAGGCGAAGACGACTCGGATCCGGTTATTTATCAAGTTCAGTCCGAATCTGCAATATTACCCGGAAAAAATACAAAAGTGCAAACAATTATCTCATGGCTCACAAACGAACCGTCCACAAGCCGCATATATTATAAAGAAGGCATAGACATAGGCGATTTTCAGGAAAAAACAGCGCTTGATTCAAACTATACAAAAAGACATATCGCTGTAATCACAAAATTTAATCCCGGCAAGGTTTATACATTTAAAGTTGAAAGTATGGACTACGGAAAAAACACCGGACTTTCAAAAACATTTTCCATACTTATCCCCCGCCAGCAAGAATCTGTTATGCAAATTATCCTCAAAAATCTTGAGAAAACATTTGGATGGGTTGGGAGGATTAGAAAGTAAAATAGTTTCCCCTCTGGAGAGGGGTTGGGGTGTGTATTTTAAAAAAGTTATCCACACCCCCCTGCTATTGACAAAAATTTTAAAAGTGGTATATTGTTAATAACATAGAAAAATGCGAATGCATAAGGATCTCTGGAGGATTGCCCGTCCTCCGGAGGTCTCCTTTCTACCTCGCTCCTTAATTCAACTCCGTAATCCAACTCCGTATCCACCGAGGTCCATCTAAATCCTTCATTTGGCCTCTTTTTAAATTTAGATAGCACTCACACCTGAGTGTTGTTTTTAATTTTACCGACATTTAATTTTTACATTTAATTTTTACATTTAATTTTCAATTTAATTTTCAATTTAATTTTCAAACTTGACCAAAAATAAAATTTATCTTATACTGAATTATTACTATAGTTTACTATAGTAATATCAGTAAGCCCTTTGAAAAATGCAGATTTTTTTTATTGATCTTTATTCGGCGGCAATCGAAAGGAGACACTTATGCATTTAGTAAAAAAGGGCGATGCAGTAAAAGTATTAAGTTTAGCTTTGTTTTTTCTTCTTCTTGTTTTTGCATCTAATGTGGGTTTTTGTCAGGTTGTGAAGAATGTGAAAACGACAGCGGAAGTTCCGGAGTACATAAACGTCATACAACCTCCGGATCAGGTCATCTTGGATTTACTCCCGGGTGTAGAGAAAACTGCTAGTTTGGAATATACCATACAAAGCAGTAAAAAAACATCTCTAAAACTCAGAGTTACCGACTTGAGTTATACAATCCCTGTAACTATGGAAATATCCATAGTTGAAACATTGTTTACTGTTGAGTTGGATGGTCTTGTGCTGCTTACTCGTGGCACTAAAGACCAGGTAAATGCCTTGGAGATGTCACCGGAGTTTGGCGAACATGTACTCATCGTTACTATCATTGCGAAATCTTCTTTCTCAAACCCTGCAGCAGATTATACGAATGATACTGAGTTGACAGCGAATTACTACGGAATGATCTAAGCTATAAGCTAAACCATTTTTTATTTTTAGTATAAATTTTTAAGCGATTGCCGCCCTCCCCAGGGTCGCGTTTGTGTGCATTGCATGCAAACGCTTCCCTGGGACAATTTTTTCTAACTGGAAAGGATGAAATAGATGAAGAGGATTATCAATATAGTTATTATGTTCTTCTTATTACTAGTAATATCTATGAAATGCGAATCGTTTATGACCCCGCCTCTCATAGAAAAAATTTGCAGTAAAGGGGAATCAAAAGTACTAATAGAAATTCCCATTTCTGAATTAGGTGAAAAATTTCCTTTTTCTATTAACGCTTCCATAGTTTCGTTGGAAGGTGTCGGACGCTCAATGGCGGAATTCTGTACTTTGGAAAAGCCGCAAATAACGCTGACCGAAGCAGGCGTATCAAAAAATATTCTTCTTACGGTAGAAATTCCACCCAATATGCATATCGGGTCATACCACACGATTCTTCATTTGGAATCACCAGGGAATATTTCGCAAAAGCGTGATATTTTAATTTTATTGACTTTCCCCGGCGGCATAAGAAAACCGGAAATGGCACTCCAGCAAGATCCAAATTCCCTGTCCGAATTTAAAATTACTCTCCGCAATCATGGCGAAGAATATTATACGGCGCAGGGAGGAAATATAATTTTCCGCAAGACAAATGGCCAGATAGGAGAAACTGTCTCGCTGGGAAATATTGACTTGAGAAGTTTCCCAAAAAGAGAACGGGTTGTGAATGCCCAAATACCCAAACTACCTGTTGGAAATTACAAGGTAGAAGCAGGGGTTGATATTTTTTGGCCTGATAAAGAAAGAACGGCGCAAAGAATTATCGCTACAGCTCCAGTTGATTTTGTTTTTACCGAACAGCTTTCTCAAAAACTTTTCCATGAAGTTGTTCCTCCGCTTATGGTTGATAAAACCGAAGTGGTTATAGAGGCATGGGGGGGGAATCATGAAAAATTTTCCCTACAGATTAAAAATTCCGGCAGTGAGGGAATTAGAGATTTAAAGATCACGAAACCGGAATGGATTAAATTAGAAATGGAACTTCCTGATAATTTAAAATCGGGAGGTATAATAACTATTCCTTTTTCTTTCACGGCTGATAAACCAGGAAAAGGAGAGATAATTTTTACATCTAATTTGAGGAAAACTTCTACTAAGGTAGAAGTTAAAATTAAGGAGAGACGTAAATGAGGAAATGGTGTATTTTTTTTAGTTTGATATTATTATTTTCTTTTGGGTGCGCTAATTTAACTAAATCCCACCCCGGTTCAGAAAAAATTACTAAGGTAATTAACGTTACCGGGGCAGCTACTAATACTGAGACAAGTACTGATGAACCAAAAATCACTAATGATACTGGGGCAAAGGATGAGAGGAAAGATGCTAAACTGAATCCCGAAAATGACAGGGATATCCTGATAAAAAAGATGAATCGCATCATCTTTAAAGGTTACCTTAAGGACGAAGACATCCGTAATTTTCCTGAACATATTGCTGATCCAAGTGCGCCAAGAATTTTAATGCCTTCATCGCTGAAGGCGTGCAATGTGTCGCTTGACGCAAGCAAAGGCATTCCATTGCCCGATGCGCTTAGAATAATTTGCGATGAATGCGGAATTTGGTGGGATATCTTAGATCCGTCTAAAAAAGAGGTTTGGCTTGATGTTGCTGGTGGTAAAATTGACAGGACGGAGGTTATTCAAACGAATAGACCTCCGAAAGATTTAATCTTTCCAGCGTATTTAGAAAAATTTATTAACCGAGATCCAAAGTTATTTAAGATTTCGGTAACAGCCCCGTTAGGCATAATAGACCAGGTAAAAAATTTTTTAGCTAAAGCTGATATCAGGCAAAAAAAAAATTGACACTTCTATTATTTTTGCTGATTTCACAAAAGAAGGCGAAGAAGAATATGGACTGACAAATGCGGGTACAATAGGGTTGACAGGAACGGGATCATTGGATATCAAAAAAGGAAGTGCACCGAATATGATGTGGCAAGAAAGCGCTTCCATTTTGAATAGATTATCTATGCTTCAAAGTGAAGGAAAAGCAGATATCCTTTCAGCTCCGAATATAATTTCATTAGATGGAGAAAAGGGTAAAGGAGAAGCGAGCAAGGATGAATTTCATGTCTTAACAAGTGATATTACTGCTTCAAATTATCCATACCAAAGGTTTGAGATAGTAAAAGCGGTAATAAGCTGCGAAGTTACTCCTCAAACTTTAGGCGATGGCAGAATTAGGATTACGATTGATGCGAAAGCGGAATTTATAAATACGAAGGATAACATGCCAATCGTAACTTCACGGCATATAGTAAACACGGTGACTGTAAAAAATAGAGAAACGATCTACATTGGAGGTTTGCTGAGCTCTATTGAAAGCGAAGTAAAATACCAAGTACCGGTATTAGGTAAAATTCCTATACTGAAATATGCTTTTTCGCGAGAGGAAAAAAAAGTTGAGAAAAGAAACCTTTTTGTATTTATAACGCCTACTATTCTGGAAGATTAATTTCCCAAAAGGAGGGAAAGACATGTTCAAAAATTTTTTTGCAGTAGCTTTAGTTTTTATTGTTTTTTCTTCCAGCGTTTCAGTTGCTAAAACCGTAAGTGTGCGGACAACGGCGAGGGTTACTGAGGGAGTCCACATACTTAATGATAAAATAATGGTTGTGGATGGTATTACCACGACCCCGCTGTACAAGGCAAATGTGGAACGCCAAATTTCGTTTACCGTACTGGAAGGAGGCGAAGGGACATTTTCTGCCCAAATTATTCGCACTTATCAGGTTGGGCAAGAAATGAAGGAGGAAATCATTGCCGGGCCGCAAAATGTGCCTCTTGCGCAAATTGCGCACTGGCAGCCGTCTAAAATCAAAAACGGCTTCATCTCAGTAGTGATAGAAGCCAAAATTCCTGAAGGACATAAGTCACCCGTTTTAACTTATTCCTTCAAGGAAAAAAATGTATTATAATCCCCCATATGAATATCGTCTACAAGGGAATTAAGCAGCGTCTGTTTTTTATAAGATGCCCTTAATTCCCTTTTCTTTTTGCCTAAAATGCCGTTAATGTTGATTATTTTAGCGAAAGATAGTAAAATATAAATATAATCTTTCAGTATTCCCTCCCCTCAGAGGGGAGGGTTAGAGCTTGCCCTGAGCGCAGCCGAAGGGGTGGGGTTTTCGTAAGCGCAAACCTTCTCATTTTCTTCCTTATTTGGTGCGCACTCCTTTAGTACTTCACCGCCGCATTTATTTGAATTCCCAGTTCCTCAGCCCCCTCCTCAAAGGAGGGGAAATAAGATATGTCCATAAATTTAAAAAAATTTACTCTATTCCTCGGGGATATAATCGTATTATTCCTTTCTTTGTATTTGGCGCTTTTTTTACGGTATGGGGAAAATTTCACGCCGAATATATGGAAATTGCATCTATCCCCCTTTATTTTTTTATACATATTTTGGATATTAATTTTTTATATCGCAGGTCTTTATGACATCGCGGCGGCAAAGGTTTCTTTTGAATTCTATCAAAAATTGCTTGCGACTTTAATAATCTGCGGGATTTTTTCTATAACTTTTTTCTATTTAAACCCGACCATAAATATCGCGCCGAAAACAATTTTATTTTTAAATCTTTTAGTTATTGCCATATTATTTTCAATCTGGAGGAACCTATTTAATTTAATAATAAAATCAACTGCTAAAAGCAATGCAGTAATCGCCGGATATTCTGAGCTTGCTTATAGCTTCGCGAAAAAAATAAATAGTAATCCCCAGCTCGGTTTTAAAATTGCCGGTTTTGCCGTGTCCGGCGGGGATGAGAAAATTGAAAATGATATAAATTTTATAAATCTGGAAGAAAATTTGCGAAAATTTATAAAAGAAAATAATGTTAATACTCTTGTGATAAATTATCAAAACGATAATGCCATAATAGAAAAACTATTCGCGTATCTGCCGATGGGGCTTAATTTTATTTCTTTTACAAATTTTTACGAAAATCTTTTCCTAAAAGTTCCGAATGACGCGCTTTCACGAATATGGTTTATTGAAAATCTAACCGAAGGCAGTAAAAAAACATATGACCTTATAAAACGGCTTTTTGATATTATCGCCGTCATTATTTTAGGGATTGCTTCCCTGCCCTTTATTCCGTTTATCTCCGCAGCAATAAAAATAGAAAGCGCTGGTCCAGTTCTGTTCAGACAAAAAAGAACAGGTAAAGATGGGAAAATTTTTAAAGCGCTTAAATTTCGCAGTATGATAGCGGGTGCGGAAAAAAATGGTCCGCAATGGGCAGAGAAAAATGATCCGCGAGTAACTAAAGCCGGTAAATTTTTACGAAAAACACGGCTTGATGAAATTCCCCAGTTTTTAAATATTTTAAAAGGCGATATGAGTTTAGTCGGTCCCCGTCCCGAACGGCCTGAATTTATAGAAATCTTAGAAAAAGAAATACCGTTCTATAAGCAGCGGCTGCTCATAAAACCCGGGCTTACCGGCTGGGCGCAAATTAATTTCCC
>JAZDMY010000112.1:0-2773 GCA_043800435.1 bacterium | reverse complement strand
TAAATCCGAAGGGGTATAATTAGGACGGGTATAAACAAAAACTTCATGCCCCATATCGGAAAGCCGCACCGAAAGCTCTTCAACATGCCGCTCTATGCCGCCGAATTTAGCCGGTATTCCTTTTTGTCCGATGAAATATATTTTCATAATCGCCCGCAAATCAACAAATCTCATCACAAATATACAAATAGTTATTTAACTAAGATTATTATAATTTGTGAATTTGTGAAAGGATTTGTTGATTTGTGGATAGTAATTTTATTAATCAAACTACTTCGTTATTTTAAAATCATAACTATGTCCAAATCCAGATTGTTTCCCTGACATTGATACTTTTATACTTGCTGATGAAACATCCGGAACTTTTGCTGCTTTTGAGACCTCCCCGATATTATCCGCTTTTAATTCATAAATGTCCGGACCGATTTTTAAAATCACCGTCTCCCCCGGCCAAAATCCGCTGCCGGCAACTATTAATGAATCGCCGGAATTTCCATATGGAGGGCTTACTTTCATTGTCTTAGCCGTAAGAGACGGAATAAAATCTTTTTTATAAGTATATTTATCTAACAAAGTAAGATCCGTATCAAATAATAAAATATCCTGTCCGTTAAAAACTACTACCCTTTTTCCTTGCGCAAGTTCCATCGTTTTAACTCCGGCTGCCCACTCGCCCCGCTCTTTGCTTGCGTTAACTTTTTTAACTGCTGTTAAATCTTTCTCTTTTACTTTCCATACATCCCATCCATTCACGAAATATATAAAATCATAATCCTGAAAACCATCAACCCCGTTTCCCGCGCCGGAAGGATGGGCTAAATTTTTATAATCGGTAAATGTTCTTAATTTTAGGACATCATCACCCGGGAAATATCCTACGCCGATATCATTAACAAAAATTTTCTGCTTATGCAGTCCTGTTCTTATATATTTATCGTAGATTTTTCGTCCTTCCGCGTTAATAATAATCGCGCCCTCTTCCCCAAGTCCGTAAATTGAGCGATTATATTTCGCCACATCGTAAGTTTTTTTATCATAGACTTTTGTTATGATGCTAAGCGTATTTCTATCCCATACGGTAATTCCTTTTTCGCCCGCAGTTAAAAATTCATTATTTCCATACGGCTCCATATCATAATAATAATCGTAATTTTTCCAAAACGGTCCTATTTTTCTTATAACTTTAACATTATTTAAGTTATTCGCATCGTATTCAACAATTATATCGCCTTCAATCGCGATAATTGAATTTCCGTATTCATTTTTATTGATCATCACATTGCTTGCGCTTCCCGCATTCTGAAAACTTCCCCGCTTTATAAATTTATCATTTTTTGCAATTTCTAAAAATTCCGTCTCTTTTAAATTCGGCACGACTAAAATTTGCCGGCCATTATCATTTAATAATTCCCCGCATTGATAAAAAATCCCCTGTTCGCTGTTAATTTTTCTTGCGGCAAAAATTACTATCCCAGCCGTTAAAATTATGGAGATTGATACTAATTTTTTAGACATAATTATAACGAGTCATCCTGCGGGAACGCAGCCGAGCGACCGACCGCGTGTCGCTAAAGCTTTAGCGGCGACGCAAGGATCTCGTGGTTTACATTTTAAATCCTATTTATACCTCGCACCCTGAGATTCTTCGCCTCGTTCCTCGGCTCAGAATGACGCGGGATATTTATAAATTTCCTAATTTCCATTTATTTCTATTCCCCTCTTTCCCTTAAAAATATTCCGCCACCTTAACATATTGCCCATTTAATGTAAATATTGACAAATGATATATTTTCTACTCTTCTATAAATTCAATAATTCTCCACAAACAACAAATCAATTCACAAATTTACAAATAAATTATTGCCAAATTACCATTAAATTACTATAAATTTTTACTAATTTCTCAATTTCTAATTTCTTTTTTCTGCCGTCTGTTATCTGCCGTCCTGTTTACTACTGATTCATAAATTTCCATTATTTCCCCATAATGCTTTTCCTCATTAAAATGCACAACTTTTTTCCTGGCGGCCGCGCCTATAGCGCCAAGATCATACTTATCCAAGTCCGTTATCTTCTTTGCAAGCTCATCAATATTTCCCATTTCAAATAAAAACCCCGTTTCTTTATCGGTTATCATCTCAGGAATACCGCCGGTGCGGGATGCTATAACCGCTTTTCCGGCAGCCATCGTCTCAAGCATGCTAAATGGCATATTCTCATTCCAGATTGACGGAAGTATCACAGCCTTCGCCCCCTTTATTATATTTACAAGCTCTTGTCCAAATTTTTGTCCAACTAATTCTACCTTGTCTTCCAGTCCTAACTCCTTTATCTTGTCTTCCAATTTCTTAAATTCAATCCCGCTGCCTACAATTTTTAACTTTAAATTGGATAGGTCTCCCTGATGTCTAAGAAGCGCGTCAGCGCAAGGAGGGCAATGATCGCGAGTATCTTTTTCAAATTTCTTAATTTCTAATTTCTCAATTTCCTTTTGCTCTTCTTCGTGTCCTTTTCCCTTATTGCTTTCTTGCTTTATTGCTTTCTTGCTTTCTTGATTCATTGCCATCGCTTCCAATAAATCATCAATCCCTTTTTCCGGCGATAGCCGCCCGAAGTAAAGTATATACCTGCCTTCTTGTTCTGATCTTCCTGCCATTATCCAATGTTCCGGACGAGAGACAAAATTATAAACAACTTTTATCTTATTCCCAGGGATGCCAAATCTCACGCAAGCATCTTTCATAAACTTGCTCGGCGCAATAAATAAATCAAC
>JAZDMY010000100.1:0-2074 GCA_043800435.1 bacterium | reverse complement strand
GTTTTCAATTGTCCGTCACATTCTAAAACGACACGGCTTCTTAAATCATTTAAGATCAAAGTTTGTTGAGCTTCAGCTAAACCAAGTTCCCACGGAAATTCGCGGAGAGGTTGAGTCGTGTCTTAAATCAGCACTTGGAGCTAAATGGGACGCGGTGCAAACGGGAAATGGCATTCTTGGAAAAAATGATGGCCCTAAAATTCAGGGATGTTTTGAAAGTGCGGTGTCTGCATATCAGAATAAAATGATGCAACAAGCAACGGGCGGAAAGCTTCCTGAAGGTATGAAATTACCTGAAGGAGTGAATCGTGAAGAAGTGATGAAGCAGATTCAGGAAGGGGGAGCGCCATCACCTGAGATGTTAAAGAATATTCCGGAGGAATATAAAAGCATGATTCCGCAAAATATTCCAAACATGGCGCCTCCAGTGAGTGGTGCGTCATCGGGATCAGTACCCCCAACGATGGGAATAAGTGGCGGAGGAGAATCCGGAGCTCCGGTGCCACCGCAAATGGGCGGTGCGGTTGCTGTGCCGTCTCCAGAGACAATTTGTAAGAATACATCATGGCCGCCATCCTGCGATATGATTCCGGCAGGTGCAGGCCGAGACATGTGCGTAAAATGTAAGGCGGAGTAATCGGAGCAGATAGGTTATAGTAGATAGGTTGTAGCATTGTGATATAATCTTTTTTATGCAAACACTAAAAGAAGTAATCGCAGATGCGAAATCCAAGAGAATAGCTATCGGGCATTTTAACATTTCAACGCTTGATCAGCTCTGGGCAATATTTAATTCGGCTAAGGCACTTAATTTGCCGGTTATTATCGGCACTGCCGAAGGCGAAAAAGATTTCATTGGCGCAAAACAAGCCGTTGCTTTAGTAAAGGGTTTGCGTGAACAGTATAATTACCCGATTTATCTAAATGCAGATCATCACTATTCATTTGATAAGGTTAGGGAGGCTGTTGACGCCGGGTATGACGCCGTAATTTTTGATGGGGCTAAACTATCGTTTGAAGATAATATAGAAATTACTAAACAGTGCGTCGAATATGCGCGTTCAGTAAATCCTGATATTTTAGTTGAGGGCGAGCTTGGATATATTGGCGGTTCCTCAAAAATTCTCGATGCAATTCCAGAGGGAGCCGCAGTAACGGAGGAAGAACTTACAACGGTTGACCAGGCTGTAAGATTCATTAAAGAAACCGCAGCTGATCTTTTTTCGCCGGCCGTCGGAAGTATTCACGGTATGCTTCGTAGCGCTAAAGATCCTGATCTGAATATTAAGAGAATCGCAGAAATTTCCTCTGCAGTAGAGACGCCGCTCGTTTTGCACGGAGGCTCCGGGCTTTCAGATGAAAATTTTAGGAATGCGATACTTGCGGGAATTTCGGTAATTCATATAAATACTGAAATTCGCCTTGCGTGGCAAAATGCGGTGAAGCTCGCAATTCAAGAAAATCCGGACGAAGTGGCGCCGTACAAAATCCTTAAAAATGCAGTTGTGGCTGTCGGCAAGGTCGTTACAGAAAGAGAAAAACTTTTTTCAAATCCATAGTTATCGGGCGTAGCCATAAAAATCAAAACTTGCTAGTATGCGGATATTATTATCCCATATTATTTAGCGCACATTATTTATGAAGCCGAAAAAATACGACCACCTAAGGATTGAGAAAAAATGGCAAAGTCTTTGGGCAAAAAAGGGAGTATTTAAAACGAAGGAAAAGGGCGAGAAATTCTATGTGCTGGATATGTTTCCGTATCCTTCCGGCGACGGGCTTCATGTGGGACATCCTAAAGGATACATTGCCTCGGACATCTATTCTCGATACAAGGCGATGAATGGTTTTAACATTTTGCATCCGATGGGGTGGGATGCGTTCGGTTTGCCTGCTGAAAATTACGCGATAAAAAATAAAGTGCACCCGTCTGTTGCCGTAAAAAAGAACGTAAAAAGATTTAAAGAACAACTATCAAAAATTGGTTTTAATTACGATTGGTCTAGAGAAATAAATACTTCTGATCCGAAATATTATAAATGGACGCAGTGGATATTTTTACAGATGTGGAAAA